>VXPI01000327.1:5561-13169 GCA_009839585.1 Gammaproteobacteria bacterium | reverse complement strand
ATTCAAGCCCCTGGAGTCTGACCAATAGTCCAGCATCTATTCTCGCCCGCAAACTCGGCCAGCTTTCACCCGGGGACCTCAATCATGTGTTCTTTGCTACTTGTGGGTCGACTGCCGTAGATTCAGCGCTCAGATTTGTAATGTTTCGAAACAGCGCTCTGGGCAAACCTGAAAAGAAACACATCATCTCACGAAAAAATGCCTATCATGGCAGTACCTATCTGGCTGCTTCAGCATCGGGCAAATGGAGCGACAAGATCAATCTGGAATACAAGGATGATACTTTTCACCATATTTCAGACCCAAGCCTGCTTGGCAAACCCGATGCAATGAGCGATTCGGATTACTGCAATCAGCTGGCCAATGAACTCGAACAGGAAATTCTTGGAATTGGTGCCGACAGGGTCGCGGCGTTCATTGCTGAACCAGTCCTTGCCTCGGGAGGCGTTCTTCTCGCTCCGGAAGGGTATCACGCTGCATGTCTTGAAGTTTGCCGAAAACACGACGTCATATACATCTCAGACGAAGTGGTCACCGCGTTTGGTCGCTTGGGCCACTTTTTTGCATCCGAAAAAGTCTTCAACATTGTTCCGGATATCATCACCTGTGCAAAAGGAATCACCTCTGGATATATCCCGCTTGGTGCTTTTCTGGTTTCTGATCGACTGCTTTCAACCCTGGCAGAAAAAAAACCTGATTCCGTATTCTCAAATGGATTTACTTATTCTGGACATCCGGTCGCATGTGCAGCCGCACTCAAGAATATTGAGATCATGGAGCGGGAAAACATTCTTGAACATGTCAGGACCATGGAGCCTTATTTCCAACAGAGACTGAAGGAGTTGAATGATCTTCCAGTAGTCAGGGATGTTCGCGGTGTGGGTCTGATGGCCTGCATTGAGTGTATGGACTACAGCAAGAATGGGGAGATTGTGGCTGACAGTTACGAGCTTGCAGAGCGTATTGACCGGAACTGCCAATCACTAGGACTGCTGGTTCGACCAATCTACAACATGTGTGTAATGTCTCCCCCCTTGATCATTAACCGCGAACAGGTAGATGACATGGTTGACATGCTCCATCGCGGCATCGAATTGACTTTATCCGAACTGAGGTAATCGACCCTATGCGTTCGGCTCCCTGAATAGGGCCTGGCAATCGAGTGATTCAGGGAATCAGCTCTACCGAGTGTCTGCCGCTCAAATAGGCGCCATGTGCGGTATTCATGTACTGCACTGAAGTCGCCTCCCCTGCAAAATACAGTGCCTCATTGACGGGTTTGGCCAACTGTTTACGCATATCCCGATACCCTGGTTTCTGAGAGGAATATGCACCGCAGATGAGCGGGTCATAACCCCATGCGCTAACCTTGAATTCGCGAAGACCCTGTCTGATCGAAGTACCAAAAATCCTGACCAATGCCTCTTCGAGATAAGCACGAGAAGCCGATACGCCCTGTTTTTCGAGCCACCAGGCGAAGCGCCCGCCTGTGCTTGTAAATACACAGTTGGTGCCAAAAGGCCGCATACGAATTGCCATCGAAACATCTTCTTGCTGATAGTGAATATTCTCTGGCGGGTCTGGTCCGAAAGTACCCGGCTCGAAACTGAAGAACTGGTAATTCGAATTACCCAGGGGCAGCGCCTCTATGGATTCGCGCTTCCAGCAAGGCAAGGCAGGCCGGAAATGTATTCGACCGGATGACAACACCCCTGTGGATACCGTCACGATCACCTTATCGGCCCGAATCACGCCCCCTCCTGTCTCAATCCTGACCGGAGAGTGTGTGTAGTCAATTGCCCTGACCTCGGTATTGAATTGAATCGGACATGTTTCTGATTGTTTTTCGATCAGTGCGCCATACCCCTGCCGAACGGGCCAATCCTCATCCGTTTCATCAAACTCGCAGGGATCCTGGACAGATATCTGATCGACATCATTGGAGTGAAGCAGACTCCACCAGTAGTGCATATGCCCCGTCCATTTACTGTCATTGTCGAGTGCATCGAACACGGAAGCCGATGGATCGACCGTGTATAGATTCTCGACTCGCCGGAAAGAATCTTCACGAAACCGCTTGAATTCCTGCCATTCATCCTGAAACAGCCATGAACCATCAAAGAACATCTCGTATTCATAGTTTTCGATCCTTGAGTAGTCAAATCCTAGAGCGTCAGCAATCTGAACATAGGGGTTCCTGCTTGCACAATGCATCCAGTGGCATCCCAGATCAACCGGGATGCCATCAACATATTCGGTTAGACCCCGGCCGCCCGCTCGATGCGAAGCCTCAAGAACAATATGCGGAATTCCTGATTCACCTGCCTTTATGGAAGCTCCGATACCCGCCGCACCGGCCCCAATCACGACAAGTGGGTAATCTATGGACTTTTTCATTTTTGGCACCATCTACGGCTACAGGCCGCCTGAAGCCATTAAGCCCGTTCTCTGTTTTGGAATTACAATAACCACCTGCCCGAGATGCGAAAAAAGAATTTTCAATCCTACAAACCTTACAACACGACATTCCGGCATGTTCATTAATTTTCGATTGATCATTTTAGGAGTCGCTGCATTGGCTGCTGGAATTTATCTTCAGTTATTTGGGTTCAATCTGCCGGTACGCTATGTGCAGGAAGTGCCGGAGATCGATAATTTTTTCTGGCCGGACCAAAAGGCATTGTCCGAATTCCAGATGGTGAGCACTGATGGCTCGCCGTTTGGAATTGAAAATTTGGATTCAAAATGGAATTTCGTGTTTTTTGGATATACCCATTGTCCCGATATCTGCCCGATCACCATGAACCTGTTGCGGGAATCACGAGACTTGCTACAGGAAGACAGTTCGGTGGATACTGACTCCATCAATTTTCTGTTCGTATCGGTTGATGGCGAGAGAGACACGCCTGAACACTTAAGCCGGTACATCCAATATTACGGGGACAACTTTATTGCAGCAACGGGCAACAAGGACCAGGTCGATTCACTAACCCGGCAACTTGGAGTCCCCTATTCCATTGATGAGCACGAACCTGGTGATCAACATTATCTGGTCGCACACAGTGGTTCGATATTCCTGATCTCTCCGGATTCTACCCTGGCATCCATTTATCATCATCCTCATGACAGTGAGCATCTGGTCTCGCGTTTTATCGAGATACTGGAATTTTATTCCGAAGCATCCTGATCAAGGCCTTCTCTCCTCGAAAAATGCCTTGATCATGGCGCTCGATTGATTTGCGAGAATTCCACTTTCAATGCGGCAACGATGATTCATGAACGGCGAGTCAAGAAGGTTGATCTGGCTTCCTGCAGCACCATAGCGTTGATCGCGTGCTGCGAAAACAACCCGTTCAATTCGGGCATTCAATATGGCGCCGACACACATAATACAGGGTTCCAGCGTCACATAAAGAGTCGTTCCATTTAGACGGTAATTGCCAAGAACACTGGCTGCGGAACGAATTGCCCGGATTTCAGCATGCGATGTTGGATCCTGTGTCTGTATGGGGCAATTAAATCCCTTGCCAATCATTTTTCCCTCCTTGACCACTACAGCACCTACAGGAACTTCGCCAATGGATAGAGATTCCCTCGCCAACGAAACCGCGGCGGACATGAATTCGATATCCAGATTTCTTTGACTCATGGCTCATTTATTCAGAACTGCTTCGTCACCCCGCAAACAGGCATCTCTTCATTATCAATCAACAGCTAACCCGTCCAGCATGTGCGGTCGATGAAGCAAATCTACACAACTTTTCGAGCAAACCTATTTTTCGAGATCCCGGTAAAAATTCTGGCGTGTTCCAAGAGCCAGCAACATCAAGGTGATTGCCTGACTTTCGTAAGTATAGGCAATCAAGGCCAGCTGTTTCACCATTTTGAATTTATAAACCTTAACACCGGAAAGATTTCCAATCTTGGACTGTCCGATCTCCGGATCGTTGATAATGGCCTTCACTGCCTCATCCAGATCGACTTTTTGATTGGCATGCAACTTTTTGGCAGCCTTCATGAAACTGTTCGTTTGCAGGACTTTCAATTTTGATCAACCGAACTCAAAAGGGGACAATTCGCCCTCTACAACTTCTTGTTGAGCCAGAAGAATACCTTTAATGAAACTATAGGGTAGATCAGGATTTTCTTCGGCGATTTTTCCGATCATTGCCCAGTATTCAATTTGTTTCGGGATCGAACGGCGGTAAACGATGCTGTATTGACGTACTTCATGAATCAATTTGTCAGAAAGCTTCACGGACATTGGCATTTCTCTGTCTCCTGTAAAATCTTGATTTTTGAGTTTTACACCAAAAAGAGGCAAAAGACAACCTAATCCCTAATCCCAAAATAGAAAACATGGAAATACGTTCAACGCCTGGCATGGCGTGGTTCTTGAAGGTTCGGAAGTTTCACCCAATGGGTGATTCCAGCTTCGGGGACCAAACTCACGCCGCATAAGACTTCGCATCTGCCGCGGACTGCTCTATTTATGGATTAGGGCTAATGCATCTTTTTGTAGTGAATAATAATTCTGGAATGCTGGCATTCCATCTAGTTTTGATTCGGGTAACAATGACTGGATTTACTGCTTCTTGCTGAAGCAGTGAGTGGGAGGATCAGGGGCCCCAAGAATCCAGATTCGGGCACACGAGAAGGGATAGATTGCTGTTTTTACGGATATATTACGTAATAGTATATCATTACGAATATTTTTTCCGTAACCAGTATTTGGAGGTTTAACATGCCGAAAGTTTTACGTTATGAAATGCAGTGGGATGAAGAAACTTATGCGCTGGCAGAGCGCGCTGCATGCGCTTCTGGCCTAACCAGCATTAAAGCGTATGTGACTCAGCTTGTAAAACAACATGCGCCAGAAACGATAGAAGCCTACAGCAGTATTCGACTGACCAATGAGCAGTTCGATGCTTTTTGCGAGGCCTGTGACAACCCACCTACGCCAACGGCCAAGATGCGTAAGGCGGCACAAGCACTTGATAAAGAGGGCTTCGTGCTGAATGCCAACCACTGATTTTTTTTCCTTGGATCCGAATGTAATCAATGTCAAATCATTTGATTGTAGCAAGGAAAGCATTAATACTTATTTTCACTGCTATGCGGCAAAGAACATGGCGGTGAACATGAGCCGCCTTCGTTCTATCCTATGCATTGGAAAGACATTCAGGAGAAGTCGCACGTGGCTGCCTACTATACTCTGGCTCACCTGACATTGGGTCGTAAAAAACTACCGAATCCATCCCGCTTGCCGCGTTATCCTGTACCCGTAATCCTGCTTGCCAAACTCGGCATAGATCAACGTTTCCATCGTCAAGGACTGGGGGCGAAAACATTGATGCATGCGCTCAGACACGCTTACCAAATATCATGCAATCCAAGGGGTATACCCGCTCTGGGTATCGTTATTGATGTGCTAGATCAAGATGCATTGATCTTTTACAGCTGCTTCGATTTCTTTTTACCATTGACAAACAACCCGATGAAGCTATTTGCACCGATGGAGTCGCTGGAAACACTGTAACTCAAGTTTTGGAGTTCAGACTGGATGATTTTGGTGGAACAGGCAGGTGATCCCTGGTATTGTCTGGAGGCGAGAAAGTGCTTCGGATGCCTGTCCCACAACATGTCTGGCAATTCAGTAGCGCCATGCAACCCCGGACCGACATCAACAGTCGGGAATGGAAGTTCCATCATGCCAGAAACCACAAGATACCTCTTTGGCAACAAAAATGCTATTCCCAAACAATTCGAAAGAATGTACCCAGTTCTACATAAATCCTTAACATCCAATGCCTTGCTCAAACACTATTTGTGCAGGATAACCAGTTTTTGACATTGATCAAAGTCGTGCAACCAAATAAAATTTATTGCAATAGTCCCATTTTGGGAGTATTCTGCTGAACACATGAGAATCATCGCACTCTCGACGTTGAAATCCTTCTGGGAAGAAAACCCAGAGTATAGGGGTGCCAGAGAACCGACATTGGTCTGGTATCGTCACGCCCTTCATGCCGACTGGGACTCGCCTGCCGGAGTTAAGCGGGATTTCGGGAATGCCAGCATACTTAAAGATGGCCGAGTGGTTGTCAATATCGTAGGAAACAGGTATCGGCTTGTCGTCTGGATCAACTACTCCTACAGGGTTGTCTACATCCGCTTTATTGGAACCCATACTCAATACGACAAGGTTGATGCACAAACCATTTAACTACCGGAGGACTATTGATGGAAATTAAACCGATCAGGACTGATGACCAATACAAAGCGGCATTGAGTGAAATTGAAAGCCTGATGGCGGCAGGACCAGATACACCGGAAGGTGAAAAACTGGATGTCATGGTTGCGCTGATCGAGGCTTATGAGGTCCGGCACTTTCCGATGGACTTGCCTGATCCTGTTGAGGCAATCAAGTTCGAAATGGAGCGGAAGGGCCTAACTGCAAAAGACTTAGAACCGATGATAGGCAAAAGAAATCGTGTATACGAAATTCTCAATCACAAACGCTCGCTGACCTTGAAGATGATATGGAAACTCCACGAAGGTCTGGGCATTCCGGCAGAGTCACTGATCAAGCCAGCGCAAGCTCAGACATAGACCAAAATGTACCGGTGGAGAAAATTTTTCATGATAGCCCCGCAAACGAAACAGGATTGACCGAATCTGTACAGGAAAAACGACAGAGCAGGACACCGAAAACACTCCTTACCCACATGAAAATGGTTTCCATCTGCAAGAATTTCATCGATGGAATACGGTTCGATGGGTTTAACCTTGACCTCTGCGTCGAACGTGGCTTCCACTTCCTCATGCCGCCAGGCGGCATGTGACAGTTCCGGAAACGAGTGGACGGGACACTCATCCTCATGAAAGCGGGATTCAAAAGCCTCCAGCACTTCAAGGTAGTTAGCAGAATTACTCCCACTCTACTGTTGCAGGCGGTTTTCCGGAAATATCATAGGTCACCCTGCTGATTCCACGAACCTCATTGATGATTCGGTTGGAGACACGGTCCAGAAGATCATAGGGTAACCGCTTCCAGTTTGCAGTCATGAAATCTACCGTCTCGACTGCCCGAAGAGCAATCACATACTCATATGCACGGTTGTCACCAACCACCCCGACAGACTTTATCGGCAAAAACACGGCAAAAGCCTGACTGGTCTCATCATAGAGGTTGTGGTTCCTCAATTCCTCGATATAAATCGCATCAGCCAGCTTCAACTGCTCGGCATACTCTTGCTTGACCTCACCCAGAATCCTGACTCCCAAACCGGGACCGGGGAAAGGATGACGATTGATAATCACTTCCGGCAGCCCCAGCTCGTGACCAATCCTCCTGACCTCATCCTTGAACAGCTCCCGCAATGGCTCAAGAAGCCTGAGCTTCATCCGCTCAGGCAGACCACCCACATTATGGTGTGACTTGATCACCTTTGATGTTCCATACTTACCCGCTGCCGACTCAATTACATCGGGATAGATGGTTCCTTGTGCCAGCCAGTTTGCCCCCTCGATTTTTTCAGCTTCCCGTTCAAATATCTCGATGAACACGTTTCCGATCAACTTGCGTTTTGCTTCGGGTTCATGCAC
>VXPI01000327.1:0-5551 GCA_009839585.1 Gammaproteobacteria bacterium | reverse complement strand
CCTTTGAGCCTTGCAAAAAATTCCCCGGCCGAATTCACTCTCAGAACCTTGATACCCATATGTTCGGCGAACACCTGCATGACTTCATCACCTTCATTGAGTCTCAAAAGACCGGTATCAACAAAGATGCAGGTCAACTGATCTCCAATTGCCTCATGGAGCAGGGCAGCAACTACGGATGAGTCCACACCACCTGACAAACCGAGTATGACTTTTTCAGTTCCGACCTGTTTGCGAATCTGCTCGATTTGGTTATGGATAATATTGGTAGCAGTCCAGTCATTGTCACATCCGCAGATATCCCAAGCAAAGTGGGAAAGAAGATCTCTCCCCTGAATCGTATGACTCACTTCCGGGTGGAACTGAACCCCATAAAAGTGGCGCACTGGGTCTGCAATGATGGCAAACGGACAGCTCTCTGTTTGACCGATCACCTTGAATCCACGAGGCAGAGACTTGACTCGGTCTCCGTGACTCATCCATACTTCCAGATCAGAGTCGGCTGACTCTACCAGGGAGCTGTCTTCCACCAGTTGTACTTTTGCATATCCATATTCCCGGTCTGGAGCACTCTCAACCTCACCACCCAACTGCGAAACCATGGTCTGCATTCCATAACATATTCCCAATACAGGTATATCCATGGAAAACACCAGTTCCGGACAGCGAATATCATGATCCTCATAAGCCGAGGCATGGCTGCCTGAGAGGATGATGCCCCGACAACCAGATTCTTCAATTTGGGCAGGATCAATATTGTAGGGAAGAATTTCACAATAGACCCCAATCTCGCGCACAGTTCTCGCGATAAGTTGCGTGTACTGGGCGCCAAAGTCGAGAATCAACAGCCCGTTTTTATCAGGGTGGGTAGTTTGCAACATAAGATATGAACTGTTTCGAAGATATCAAACCGGGATATTGCCAAGTCAGTACGCAAGCAATGGAGATCATGGTGACCTGTTACCCCGAAACGCCTAGTCCACAAGACTGTGTGCAGTCACGGTTGGTTGGACCGATAATTTGGAGCCTCCTTGACGATGGATACATCGTGAACATGACTTTCAACCATGCCGGCATTGGTGATTCTGACAAACCGGGCATGCTCTTGCATATGAGTGATATTGGGACAGCCTGTATAACCCATGCTGGCCCGCAGGCCACCCATTAACTGATGGATGGTATTAACCGCTGGTCCCTTGTAGGGCACCCGGCCTTCTATACCTTCTGGAACCAGCTTATCTGCACTCTCAACCCTATCCTGAAAATACCGGTCTCTGGAACCCTTTTGCATTGCCCCGATTGATCCCATGCCCCGAAAAGATTTGTAGGGCCGGCCCTGATACATTTCGATCTCGCCAGGTGCCTCATCCGATCCTGCCAGTATGCTGCCAACCATTATCGAGTCAACACCATTTGCGATACATTTGGCAATATCACCGGAATAGCGAATTCCACCATCCGCAATCACCCCGATGTCGCTACCCTTTAGCAACGAGGTCACCTGATTAATTGCGTAAATCTGCGGGACACCGACCCCTGCAACAATACGCGTAGTACAAATCGAACCTGGGCCAATTCCGACCTTGACTGCATCAACTCCTGCATCCACCAGATCCCGGGCGGCATCGGCGGTAGCAATGTTTCCACCGACCACTTCAATCGGATAGCTTTTCTTTATGGTTTTGACTCTCTCAATGACGCTTGAGGAGTGGCCGTGTGCAGTATCAACGATAATGGCATCGACTCCGGCATTGACCAGCATTTCGACACGCTCATCGGTATCAGTCCCGACACCCACAGCAGCTGCAACCAGTAGGCGCCCGCTTGTGTCGCGGCATGCATTAGGAAAATCCCGGGATTTCTGTATGTCCTTTACCGTGATCATGCCCTTCAATTCAAAATCATCCCCGACCATCAGTACCTTCTCGATTCGATGCTTGTGAAGCAGGCTTTTGACTTGATCCATTTCAGTATTTTCCCTGACAGTAACCAGTCGATCTTGTGGCGTCATCAACTCAGAGACAGGGGCCTGGGGATTTTCCTCAAACCGCAAGTCCCTGCTAGTGATAATGCCAATGACCCGTGGGCCCTCGACGACCGGAACTCCGGAAATATTATGCTCGCGCATGAGACTGGTAACATCCTCAACCCGGGATGATATACCAACCGTTAATGGGGCGGTGATGATGCCGCTTTCGAATTTCTTGACCTTGAGTACCTGACTGGCCTGTTCTGACGGGGTCAGATTGCGATGAATCACGCCGACGCCGCCTTCCTGGGCGATTGCGATCGCCATATTTGCATCGGTTACGGTATCCATCGCGGCTGATATAAGGGGGATCTTCAGCCGTAAATTCCGGGTAAATCGTGTCTCCAGACTTACATCTTTTGGTAAAACCGAGGACTTTGCGGGTATAAGAAGTATATCGTCGAAGGTTAGTGCCAAATCAACTTCGTTCATTGCTTAATATCACGAACTCCTGCATCGGTCATGTTCAAAACTCATAATTGCATTGGTGCATGGCTGATTATATTGAGAGTTATCCGTCAATTCCACTCATTTGCCCTAATCTCAAAACAGGAATGGCGAAAAGCAGGAAAAAGGGCAGAAAACCTTGCCAAGTCAGCGCATTGCCGGCAATGCGGGTTCTTCGGACGCTGTATCGAGGCCCTGCCGGAAGGGGTGAGGGTTTCCCGGTTTCGTGCCGATGCTGCCTCGTACCAGGCCGGCGTCATCAATGCCTGTCGCGGGCATGGCGCGCGCTTTGCGATCCGTGCGAAGATGGACAGCACGGTCCAGGATGCCGTCGCCGCCATTGCGGAGGATGCCTGGCAGCCGCTGCTGCAGGCGGACGGCTGTCTTTCCGAAACCGGGTCGGTCGCCCGCACCGTGCACGTCATGGGCGAGACGCCGGAGGCCTTCTGCCCGGTGGTGCAGAGGAAGGTCGCGAAGCGGCCGAAGCCGAGGCTTCGGAGAACCGCATCAAGGAGTTGCACATCGACTTCGCCGGCGCACATCTGCCCTCCAGTGGGTTCCGGGCCAATGCCGTGTACCTGTCCCCCAGCGTCATGCCATTGCCGCAGCCTGCTCTGCCTGATGCGGCTGTCGCTGCCCCTGAAATGGCACGCAAAGCGGGCAGGCACCTTCCGCTGCCGACTCTACGCGATGGCCGGGAAGGTGGTTCGCCATGCCCGGCAGCGGGTCCTGAAGGTCAGTCCCGCGGATCTGGGACTGCTCGACGAAACCCTCTGGCGGATGCGGATCTGCCGTCAGGCCGGAAACTCGCCCCGCCACGGCGTTCCGACATGGCAGCCAGCGCCGCTGACGCCCCGAATCCCGCCTGCCGGGCAATTCCCCGGCATTTCCCGTACCCGCACCACCGAAATCGCGGGCCGCAACAGGCAGGAAAGTCTCTATTTTGAGATTAGGGAATAAATTTCATACAAGGTTGAAACACTATCGCACACTATCGGGATTACACATTACTCAACCTGCATATGATTCCTGGTTGACCCATCCTGTAGTGACATTCGACCCTCAATCAAATCCAGCATTGAAATGACATTGGGATGTATTTCGTCCGGTTTCATAATGCCTGCAATCTGATAGAAATCCGACTCGCTGAAATTGATTCCTGACTCCGAGAACATGTTCCTGATTTCCGTCTTCCCCTTTGCCTGGTCCATGATACTTGGTTCAAAAGGACTTTCCAGCAGTATGCCTGGCCAATTTTTCTCCATGTACCCTTTTACTTTTTCCTCCGTGTCTGCTCCAAACGACTTTGACACAAAACGCAATAATACCTGTCGATGAAGAAAATAGTTTTCAATTTCATAACGACTCCAATATGCGAGTTTCATGTCCCTGGGCATGCGGTTCCCTTCTACAATGACCAATTCTCCCGCCGAGTGGCGTCCATGTAACAGGCCTTGACTGCTGTTTGGATCACGCACCTCGAGTGCGTTCAAGGCAGGCACCAGAACCTTCAGGGACTTAAAATGCCTCCTTGCGAAATTCTTGCGGCCACGCTCTTCCGCTATCGGAACCCAGAACGCCCCATTAAGATATTTCAAGGATGGATGATCCAGAATTCTTGCCCACTCCAGCAAAATATCAAGATCAGATTTTCCTTCCAGGTACAGAACGGCATGTCTGGCTTGTGCGAAAGCAATCTGCTCCGCAGGTATCTTTAAAAGTGTATCGGCCTCTGTTCTTGTAATCGGATTCAGGCCCCCCCCTGAAATGACAAACAGTTTGTTCCCGTTTTCACGAGCTGCCATGTCAATCAGTCTGCCCGAGTGAGTTGCAATCAATGCCTGACAGTCGTGTTCTCTACAGTGCTCTTTTATGAGGTCATATACTCTCTCCTTGAGAAGTGCATGCAGGTGTGCATCAGGCTCGTCAACAAGAAACAGTTTTGCATCGGAATGCAGGAGTGCAGATTGCAGCAGGAGTATCTGCAGGAAGCCTGCCGCCCCGTTAACCAGGTCATACCAATGATCGACCTCCGAATGCTTGTAACGCACCATTATGGGATCATCGCCACTAGGTCTGGAAAGTTCAAACCCAAAAAAAGACTTAACGGTAAACTGTAGTTTTTCCCATTTTTCACTGTCGCTACTTACCGCTTTAATCATGTTCCTGAGAACTATTCCACCCTTGCTGTGAGACAGTCTTTTTTCAATCACCGGTCTCGTATATTCCGGCTCCTTAATATCCAGCCACGACAGAGACGGGATATAGAGTGCCTTCAACGGAGATTCGGCATAGGTGTTTAGATGGTTTTCAGACAAGTCTGCAAGCGGCCGAATCCGGACGACAGGAGAATCTTGATAATGCAGGCTAAAGCCAATATTCCAGTCCTTGGCAGACACGCTAATGGAAATCGGCTGTCGGGTGTTTTTGTTGTGCCACAATTCATCGGAAATGGATGGGGGGAGAATTCCGGAGTCGGAAATATCCAGTTCTGCACTATGAAATTCCCCATTTTTTTTGCGGGTTAAATCCGTATTATGCCGCAACCAGAGTTCCCCCAGTTCAGACCATGTCGACAAGCCCTGGAGAAGCGTAGTCTTGCCTGAGTTGTTAGGCCCGCAAATTACACCGCAATTCGGAAGCATGAACTCTATATGATCAAATTTCTTGAAATGACTGATAGTGACCTTATGAATCATTTTTTTAGAAGAATAGACTGGAATTGCCAGAAGCCAGGATAACCCAGCGCAATAACCAGATTGTTATAAATCCATGCCAGCTCGGATCCCGGGCATCAACCTAATTAGTGTCTGTCAGAAAACCCTGATTTGACATTTAACATATTGTTATTTTTATTTATATCTTGAAAATAATTTTCGAAGATTTGCCCGAAATTGTCCAGCCTGGACGATCTCGGAGCATTTTGCACACATCTGGTTGATCCGCAAAAATTCTTCGCTCTCGGAATCCGTACGCATATCCTTGTTATCATATGCCATAATCGCGTCTTGACAGACAGAAGATTTGCGTTCAGGGAAGGTTTTGGCGTGATTTTGCCCGAATTTCGGGGAAAAT
>VXPI01000292.1 GCA_009839585.1 Gammaproteobacteria bacterium | reverse complement strand
TTGTGAGTGATTATGACACGATACTCGAAATAAAAAAAAACTGTAACCCTCACTCGCACCGCAGAGCGACCGGAAATCCCCGAAATGCTGAAAAATGTTTCCGAACAAACCAAGGCGATTTTAGCCGCCGAACTGGAAGCGGGATGAACACTTTATGGATATCGGCAAGATGGATGCTATATCGCACGAACAGAAGAAGGTGAACGAGTGTTGCGAAACCCTAGTCTGGATTCCAGTTGACATAGAGCAATATGCCCAGACTTCATGTGGTTGCCGGACCCAATGGTTGCGGAAAATCTACTTTGACCCGTACATCTCATTTTGGCAACACGGTAATTATCGACCCTGATGCAATTGCTCGCAACATGGGATCCAGTGTCCAGGCATCCGCTCGAACGGCACTGGGTCGATGACGCGTTGCGCTTGCATCTTGTCAAACTCATCCGATAGAAACCACGCTCAGTGGCAAAGGTATCCTTCGACATGTCCAATATGCGCGGACATAAAGGCTATATGATCTTGTTGCATTATATTTCCCTGCATACGGCCGAAGATGCAATTGACCGAATTGGAAATCGTGTGAAGCTTGGTGGTCATGATATTTCGAAAGAGGATGTTGGCGACGATTTACGCGATCACATGCCAATTTACCCACAATGATCGGCCTATCTGATGAAGTTCACCTCTATGACAATTCCGACTCCGATCAACCTAATCGAATTATCGGGATTTTCCGGGATGGTCGCTGGTGGACGGATATTCCCGGCTGGGCACTTGCCTCCATACAAAAATCGCTGCATTTCGTCTGATGGCAGCCTGTTTTTTTGTTAATTGCATGCCTGGTATGACGATACCCTGACAAAACAACAATTATGTCATTACATTTTGAATCTTCCGAATTAGCCGGGCGCCGAATCAAGGTATTAGAGGAACTGAAAAACAAGAGTCTGGACGGATTGCTAATCTTCAAGCAAGAGAGCATGTACTACCTAACCGGCTATGACACCTTTGGGTTCTGCTTTTTTCAGTGCCTGTATATAGGGGTTGATGGTCGATACTTCCTCCTGACCCGCGCACCGGATTTCCGCCAAGCCCAGCACACTTCGGATATTCAGGATATCCGGGTTTGGGTGGATGGAGAATATGCAAACCCATATATGGATTTGCGAAATGCCCTGTCCGACTATGGGGTTTCCGGGAAGACGCTGGGGTGTGAATACAATGCGTATGGATTGTCTGCGGCATATGGCAAGGGTCTGGAACAGGCATTAAGTGGATTTTGTGAACTTAGAGATGCGTCTTCTCTGGTTGGAGCAATCCGTACGGTCAAGAGCGAGTCGGAAATTGTTTTCGTGAGGCGGGCCGCAGAACTTGCTGATGATGCCATGGTGGCCGCTATCGAAACGACTGGACCCGGAGTCTTTGAAGGAGACATTCTCGCTGCAATGCAGTCTGCCGTATTTAGTGGAGGCGGTGATTATCCCGGCAATGAATTCATTATTGGTTCCGGTGCTGGTGGCCTATTATGCCGGTATTTCTCGGGTCGAAGAACGCTGGACCAGCAGGATCAACTGACTCTTGAATATGCAGGGGCGTATCGACGCTATCATGCATGCCTCATGCAGACCTTCCTGATTGGGAATGTGTCAGAAGAACACAAACACATGCATATGGCCTGCTCTGAAGCAATGGAAGCCTGTCTGGAAGCAATTCGCCCGGGCGAGACGATGGGCATGGTTTTTTCTGAGCATGCAAGGGTACTGGATGAACATGGCTATCGAGAGCATAGGATGAATGCATGTGGATATAGCCTTGGAGCCATGTTCAGTCCGATCTGGATGGACTATCCGATGTTCTATGCTGACAACCCCTATGTTATGCAGACCAATAATGTGTTTTTTGTTCATATCATCCTGATGAACAGTCAGTCTGGCAATTCAATGACTCTTGGCCAGACAGTACGAGTCACTGATGGAGGTATTGAGAGATTTAGCCGTCATTCGACCGATATGGTGGTCGTCTGAACTGGGTCCGTCAACTCCATGACGATTACAAAAACTACCAAACCCATCGAAGATCAAGCGATACATTCTGAAATTCTCTTGACAATGCAGAGGATGGTTGTCGAATGTACAAATCCGCACGTTCAGAAATTCAGCGATGGTTTTCGAGACATTCAGGAACAATGGCGTGATGTTGGGTTCAAAGTGCTGCCGGTTACAAGATTGCTCAATGATATCAGTCCGGATACCCGGTCGCTTGCCGGCAAGCTTTTGTCTCAAATGATTGCCTATCGCGAATCATTATTCTGGGAACAGACTTACACCAAAAAGGACCGTGTCGTGGGAGATGCGCTTTTGTCCGGATATGCTTTTGCTGAAATCACCGGGCAACGGGGTCCCTTCATCAGTGATCAATTGCGAAGTGGGGTAGGGGTTTGGGGGCCAAACGTGGAATATCCCCTGCATTGGCATGACGCAGAGGAGATTTACTGGATTCTCTCTGGATCGGTCTGGTTTCAGATAGGGCGCGACCAGGCGAAGTCATTCAAAAAAACAGGAGGGATTGTTTTTGTGCCTTCATCCATTCCTCATTCCTTTGAAACCCGGGAGGAGCCTCTTGTCATGTTTTATCTGTGGCAGGGAGGGGACTTGAGACAGGTTTCCGAATTCGAAAGAAAAATTTCCCAGGCAGTTCATTGCTCGTAAAACCCATCAGCCAGAGTCTGCCATTTTTGAATCAGTTTAAGGCTAGTATCTTCCGAAAGGTTGTCTGCTGCCGGAGTTGCACGCGCTCTGATCAACAGTTCATCTTCGTCCAACACTGCTCGATCGTCGATGTATCCGCTATTTAAGAAATACTGTTCGAGTTTGTCGATTTGGTTTACACGAAAGCCGCTGGCTCTCTCATCCTTTCTTTCTCTCAATATTTCGATCAGTCTTGATGCGTTGCCCTTAATGTCTCTGGCAATATCCACAACACCCTGAATGTATCGATCGCTGATTGCATTGCTGTTTTCCAGATCATGCCGACCGACAGGACGGCCTCGACCTAGTGAACACAATTCGCAGAATACCTTGAGCAATTCGATGCGGTTCCCTACCTCCTGTGGGGCAAGGATCCCATCACACAATTGCTCGGCGAGTGGCTGGTTTTCAACAATGCCCCACTGTCCGGCGGATTGAATATGGTTCTTGTGGAATCGGTACAGAAGTTCATTGTCTTCGGGCAACACATAGCTGATTGACTGACCAAACCATCCTTGAGTTGGCGTGAATTCGGGTACTGCCAGATTGAGGGCATATTCTGCATAGGGTTGTCCCGAAGGTTTCGGAATGTCCATTCCCGATTGGAAATCAAGTTTGGTGATGTCATCCACGCTGACCGACATTTTTCGGATCTTCCCCAGATCAATGCTGGAAGTGAGTGCGCAATCTGCAAGCTCCAATGCTTGTTCAATTCTAACTTGCTCAGCCGGATCACTTGTCAAATATACAATTTGCCTTTGTTGGTCAGCAGATACCTTGCCTAGGCAGCCTACGATGGCTTCAAAGCGCTGCGGATCGCTTTGATCCAATGCCTCATCGAGAAAGAACGGTAGTATCAGATCTCGTTCAATCTCTTCAGCAAAGGCAATACGGGCAGCAATCAGTAATTGGGCCCGAGTTCCATCTGACAGGTGGTCAAGTTCGCGTATCTTGCCAGTGTGCAGTTCCAAGGCCTGCAAGGTTGGCTTGCCATCATGGCGTCCGAGCTGAAGCTTATACGAGTTACGGGTAAAGCGGGCAAAATGAGACTTGGCACGCTTGAACATGCGAGGTATGCGTTTTTGCTCATACTGGTCTTTTACCTGGCCAATCAGGAATTTGACCGCATGTGATTGTAGTTGAGTTTCAAGGCCATTTTGCAATTCGTTTCTTGCGTCTTCCCGTCTTGTGATCAGGTCCTGCATGGAATTTCCCTTTTTGGCCTGCTCGGTCAGAGTATTGATTTCACTAATCTCCCCTGATATTTCCTCCACTCTATGCTTGGCCTGTTCTGCCTGTTTCTTAAGCAGTTCCAGATCCTGATGAGTATGGTTTTCGAGGTCTGACTCATTTGCAGATTCCAGTTCCTGATTAATCAACTCAATCTGGCTTTGCAGTCCAGTGATTTGCTCGCGCATCCTGGTATAACTGTCCTGTTGATTCAGCAGATCCTTCAGTTTCGGCATATCCCCCTGATCAAGGGACAAGCGCCCGAAGATATCCCGAATGCTCTGTTCGGTTTGTTCTTTCTCGGATTTCAGTCTTCCGATTTGCCGCAAGGTGGACTGTTCCTCGAATAGAGCCTGTTTCAGGTTTTTGCTGCGATTGTCCAGTGAATCGATGATTGATTTGGCTTCCGAGCCACTACTAGGTTCACCTCCTTGGTGCTGAGTGATATAGGCAGTCAATTGTTCGAGTTCACGGGAGTGTGTATGCCGTGAATCCCGATGTTTTTCCTGAAGTCCGGCAAGTGTAATCTGCTCTTCGCGAACCCGGTCAAGGGCTCGTGCATAATCGACAAGTTCCATATCGGGAATGTTCTGGAGGCCCAGTTCCTTGGCAAGTGCCTGACGTTCAGTATCCAGTTCGGTTTGCCTCGATTGAACATTCTCGAATTCAAGATTCAGTTGATCGAGTTCGGTCTGCTGTATCTGCAGCTTCTGAGCGGAAGCGGATAATCTGGATAGTTCGTTTTCGAGTTTAGCCAACCAGGATTTGACGGTTGGCACATTCCACTGATCCGGTTCATCCAGTTTGGTCAGTCGATAACTTGCTTTTGCCTCTTCTCGAGACTCTGGAATGGGCGGTGAACTGACAGTAGACTGGAGCAGCAAGAGAGAAATCACCAGAATACCTAATCCAGCACCGGCCATCACAAGAAAAAGCAGGGATGAAAAATAAGCGAGGATCCCTCCGACCAGACTCAGAAAAACTCCAATCCAGATCCACCATCTGGTTTGAACTTTTTGGGATGATGAACTTTCGGAATCTGGGGCTCGAAGCCACATACGCAGGGCATGAATTGCTCCTTTAATCTGGTCGAATTTCGATTCTGGCGCCTGGCTGGTGGTAGCCTTTTTAAGAAGTTCAATTTTGGTGGTGATAATTTCCTGTTGATTACGGGTGTTGATGCATCGACCCAGAAACTCATACAGCTGACCATGTTCCTTGAGGTTGTATTGTCGATCTGATTGACCAGTACCGCCGATTGCTGCGATTGCCTTGGAAAGTTGACCCTTGTGATCTGCAATCTTTCTCTCGATGGTGATTATGGTGTCTTCCAGCCGAATAAGATTATCGGCCCGGAGTTTTTGGGCGGTTAGGTTTTCCGGATCCAATGGAGTGGTTAACTTGGAGTCTCGCTGCTTTTCTCGGGCTGACTTTACTTCCAGATCAAGCCGTTTCACCTCTTCGCAATCACTTTGAAGCCTTTCTTCGAGCTTGTTCAGCGTTTCCATCTCATCCCCACGTAGCTCACCAATTTGTGGTGGAAACCTGTTGAACTGAGTACGCAAAAGGTCAATGTTCCTGCGTTTCTCAAGCAAACCCAGCGCTCTGTCTATGCTCGCTTCCTGATTTGCTTTTTCTCTGGCTGATATCAGGTCTGTTTCAAGTGTCTCCAGATGATCTTCCCGGGATTGGAGATTGGACTGTTCTCTTTGTTCCCGTTCTATGTCAGAGCTGGCCTTGGAAAAGGCCTTGTCAAGGTTTCTTGTTCGATGTCTGGTCAGTTCTGGGAATGATTCAATGACCGCATCAAGGTCGAAGCCACCGGTCATTTGCTTGTTTATCTGTGTTGCGATATCGGATAGGCTGTCTCGTGAAGGGTCTATCAAGTCCCGCAACTGTAGAAAGAAACACTTGGCTTGATGGGCTGCCGGTAGTTCGGGTCGGGGCGATTCCTGCCCATCAGTTCGGGACCAAATGAGGCTTTTTCCGTCGCGTTCAACGGTCCAGTCCACCCCATCTATTTCAAACTGTCCGGTTATGGAAATTGGTGTGCCTGCCCTTTGGTCATTCCAGTACAGTTTTTCGATTGCCTTGCATAGACTGGATTTACCGACCCCATTGGGGCCATGAACGAGGTGCATCCCAGACCCCCTGAACTCAACCTGAAAAGGGGCATCGATTCCGGGCAATTGATTGATGTTCAGGCGCTTCAGAATCATGTATCGTTTTCCGACATTTGATCCAGCATATTATGAAGAGCGCTCTTTCCAGCGCGAATGAGCAGTTCTCTCAAGTATTCGTCGGAAAGAACGTCGACCGCATTGCGGTGTTCGTCAACAGGTATCCAGCAACTTTGTCTTGCTGTTCCTTCCAGTTGAACTCGTCCTTGTTCAATGAGTTCTTTTGCTCCAGGCTGGTTGTTTTCCAAGGTGCAAATTCTTTGAGCTAGAAGGGCCGCTGGATCATCACCCGAAGCAATCTCTTCAAGATCGATCTGTGTATCTGTAAAATTGATAACCTTGTTATAGAAAATCCAAGTATTTCCAACCAGTCGTTGCAGATTTTTGAACTCGCGTTTCTCGATCCATGTTTGAATTTCCTTGTGGCAACTACACTGGCCTGTGAGTGTTGCACGAATGCCCAGCATATGAGGGGTAGGTCCACTCTCGTTAACTTGTTGTACCGCCTGCGTTGCCTGTTCGAGCAGGAAATCTGCAAGATCTTCAGTATTTTCCACATGATCTATTGGAATGCTCATCTGTTCCCAGCGAAGAGGCGCAATCGGAATCTGCCTGATTGCATCAATCCCGGTTGCGGATATATTTAGAATCCATGGACCGTGGGGCCCGGTTTCGGTCGGATCAAGCCCGACCAGGGAACCCAGATAACCGATAGGTTCCTGGCCTGAGTGAACAGCTGTTTGTAGCAGGGATGGTTTATGGATATGCCCCAGAAGCCAGGCATCAAAACCGCTGGAACGCAGATCGGCAGTTTTGACGGGCGCATAGCGCCCACCTGATGCATCGAGGTCTCCATGCAGCAAGCCGATTTTGCATAGGGCCTGAGATGCGAGGCCAAGTGTCTGCTGATCGAGTGTGGCAGTCGGGTTATCGCATACATGTCGTTCAGGAAAAGACCAGCCAATGATGGCCGCTACCGGTTTGCCATCTTTTGACAAGACAGTTTTTTCCCATTTGCCGTGTTCTCCAAGAAGGCAAAATCCGTCGATGAGTTTTGCGAGGCGGGGTAGGGCATCGGTATCGTGATTACCTGCTACTGCAATGACCCGGATATCATGCTTGATTAACTGCTGAACTCCCTGCTCAAGTGGGACCATGGCCTCAAAACGCGCGTTGGTACTTTCCACTACATCGCCGGCTAGTAAAACGGCATCAACCTGATTACTGATGGCAAAATCAACGGCACTCTTCCAGGCCGCTGCTGGTGTCAAGTCCTGTTTCGTGAATCCAGTTTCAGATAGATTTTCGGGTAGCTGAGAAGGCACTGTACCCAAGTGGATATCGCCAATTGCCAAAATGGTAAGTGTCGGGTTCATCCCTTGATGCTCATAGCTGGAAGTTGTGATTGATTTTGCGTCATTGTCATTAAACTCAGTAAGCAATATTGTTCCTGATCGCAGAATCGGAACTTCTGTATTCAGGATGGCTTGTTGCGGACGGCTTCAATTATCTGTTCGGCCAGATTCTCGATGGGCATATCCCTGGTTTGATGGGTTGGACGGTGATAGTACTCGACAACATTGTTCTCGATACCTCTCATACCGATGACGATTCGATGGGGAATGCCGATTAATTCCATGTCTGCAAATCGAACTCCCGGGCGTTCATCTCGATCATCCAGCAGTACTTCAATATTGGCCTTCAGGAGGGATTCGTACAATTCTTCAGTCAGTTTCTTGACGCTTTCTGACTTGTTTAATCCGATTGGTACAATCACCAGTGACCAAGGGGCGATTGCATCTGGCCAGATAATGCCTTTGTCGTCATGATTTTGCTCTATTGCTGCAGCAACGATCCGGGTGACTCCAATACCGTAACAACCCATATGCATTGGGATCATTTTGCCTTCGGCATCAAGCACTGATGCATTTAAGGCGGTGCTGTATTTCAAGCCAAGCTGAAAGATATGACCGACCTCTACGCCTCGCGCAATCTTGATCTTTCCACGTCCATCGGGAGAGGGGTCACCATCTACAACATTTCGAATATCGGTAATTTCCGTGGGTTCGGCATCACGGCCCCAGTTAATTCCGAAGTAGTGTTTATCGTCCTGATTGGCGCCGGCAGAAAAATCAGACATGGCTGCAACACAATGATCAACGATGCAGGGAATTGGCAGATTAACTGGCCCGAGTGATCCAGGGCCTGCGCCAATCTCTGCCCGGATAATATCCGCATCGGCCATGCGAAGAGGGGTGGCGACGATGTCAAGTTTTTCCGCCTTGACCGGGTTGAGTTCATGATCACCACGAACCAGCATGGCAACAAGTTTATGGCCGGATTCTTTCGATGCTTCAACAATCAGTGTTTTAATGGTTTTTTCAATTGGCTGGTTGAATTGTTCGACTAAATCATTAATGGTCCTTAGTCCGGGAGTGTCAACAACCTCCAGATCCATATCGGGTTCGGGTGCTGGATCAGTGGGTGGCATAGCTGCTGCCAAGTCCAGATTGGCGGCATAATCACTTGAAGTAGAAAACGCGATTGCATCCTCACCGGAATCGGCAAGAACATGGAACTCATGGGAGATTTCTCCTCCGATGCTGCCGGAATCAGCGGCTACCGGTCGGTAGCGTAGTCCTATACGGTCGAAGATTGCACAGTAGGCGTTGTGCATGACATCGTAGGTTTCCTGAAGAGACTCTTGGCTATCATGAAAGGAATAGGCATCCTTCATGATGAATTCACGACCGCGCATAATCCCAAAACGTGGGCGAATTTCATCGCGGAATTTGGTCTGGATCTGATAGAAGTTTCCGGGTAGTTGCCGATAACTCCGGACTTCGTTTTTCAGGAGTGCGGTGATCACTTCTTCATGGGTTGGCCCCAGGCAGAAGTCACGCTGGTGGCGGTCCTTGAGCCTGAGCAGTTCCGGGCCATAATCATTCCATCGGCCAGACTCTTGCCAAAGTTCAGCAGGTTGAACGCCAGGTAGAAGGACCTCCTGGGCACCAGATCGATTCATTTCTTCGCGAACGATCTTCTTTACCTTGTTCAGTACTCGTATACCGGTCGGTAACCAGTTGTAAATCCCTGCTGCAACGCGTCGTATCAGGCCTGCTCGCACCATTAACTGGTGTGAGATAACTTCAGCATCTGCGGGGTTTTCCTTTAAGGTTGCAAGGAGTATTTGTGAGGTGCGCATTGGCGGATTGATTCCATTGAAGTGTGTGGCAATTTAATTCTGTGGCGGATTTTAGGATGAGGTACTGATCTCAGGTTTGATTTCCAAAATACATTTTCTCCCATGCATAATACCTTGCCGGCAACATGATTATTGATCTTAATTTGCCGACTGGAAGTTCAAATCTGAGTGATTTTTGAATCAGGTAATTTAGCCCGCTATCAAAGTTGTTCAAACAAACGTAATGGACAGGCTTGTCGACTTTTTGCTCGGCATGCCTGTACAGGTAGGAGTCCCGAAACTTGTACTTGAGATAGTCTTTCAACCAATTTAAGCGTTTTGTCTTTTTGATCTTTTCATCTTTCAAAGCACGGCGAATATCATAAGACGAAGGGTCGTCATAATCCTTGATCTCAATGTAGACATAGAAATTTGAAAACTCTGCAATGACGTCAACCGCTTTCATCGGGGCTCCGTGAAAGGTACTCTTGGTCGCATCTTTTTCGTCAAACACGAAAGCGTCGAGAGCATCTTCAAATCGAAAGGTGAGGTTTCCGGTTTTGACTGTTTTCACTGTCCAATATCTCCCATATCCCTCCTTAACTCATGTTCGACCAGAAGAGCAAATGTCTCATCAAGAGAGTTTGGTGCAATTTCCACATAGTTATCAGTTGATGATGCTTTGACCTCTGAGGTTTCAGCATCACGAAACAGGCTATGAAAACGTACTTGGTCTCCCCTATCCTTGTCCATTAATAAGTCAAACCATTTGAGTAATACATAATCATGAGTGGTAAGGATAATCTGCTGGCCAATGCGCGATAACTCCAGTAAAATTTTCACCAGCAACTCCATTAGCATAGGATTCAGGCTTGATTCTGGCTCATCCCAGAATAGAGCACCGCTAATGCCTGGATTTATTGCACTGGTTTCAAGCAGTCGCGATAGAACTCCCAACTTTCGAAACCCTTCGGCAATTACATTGGCCGAATATTCGACATTATCCTTCATGAAGGTAACCCGGCCACCGCCATAAAAAACGAATCGTCCACCGCATGTGCTTTCGATCTCTTCCATTGCCCATTTTGATTTTTTGTGAAGGGTTTCAGGACGGGCCTTGGGGAGGTCCAGAAGAACACAGATATCATGATAGGTCTGGTCGAAAGAAACCTCGAACTTTTGATAGAGACTATTGAATCCCTCCATGAACGAGATAACCTCTTTAGTTGGTATGAAAACTGCATCAATATTTTGCGGATCCTTTCCGCGCCGATTTTCTACCGACAATAGCCTTGAGTTGACATTGAATGAGATAGCGGCCTTTTGTCCGTTCAACCAATTTATCAGCAAATAGGTTTCATCAGGTGCGCCTTGACGACGGAGCTTCCAGACTTTCTCTTCAAAGGGCAGGAATAATTGAAGGAATTTGGCAGTCAACAGTTTTTGCACATCATCCCTTTCCGCATCAGGCTTGATTTTGTTGTGAAGGGCATAGGCAGCCTTGAGCAGATGTGTTTTGCCAGTGCTGTTTTCTCCAATAATGACGTTGATCTTCGGCGACAAGTCCAGCGTAAGCTTTCTGAAAGCCGTGAAATTTTTCAATTCAAACTGCTTGATCATATTTGAATCCTTTTGTTGTTACGGATTTCGTTCAGCAAGATTTTGCGCAATCTTATCAGGAAGACATCTAAATCCTCTTCGCCGGCCAGCCATGCCTTGTCAAAAGCAGAATTTAACTTCACTGAACTGAATGAAATATACTCAATATTTTTGATTTTATTTTTCGTTTCACCAGTTGTACCGCCATCTTCAACTGGCGAATCCTGTTGATCTGGCGAGGTTATAAGTGAAAGCATTTGCGGATACGCTGATTCCTCGAATTTTCGAGGTATATCACGAATCACCGCAATTAAATGCTGGCTTTCAATCTCCGAAACAGTCTTGCGAAAATGTTTCCTTATTTCGTCTTGTTTCTCACCTTGCAGCTCGCTGAATTCCTGCATGTCGCAGAGCTTGTTTTCAAGGCCAGTTATCTTTTGCGCTGCTTCCAATCTCTCCCTTTGAATACGACTGGTAATAGCTTGCCTTAAGCTTTCGGTTGCCTGTTTGAGACGTTGCATTCCATTGCCCTTAAAACAATCTGAAGCATTCAACAGAGATTGCAGTTCATGGACTTCATCGCTTTCAATATAATTCAGGTTAGGCTCGTGAGTTTGTGCTAGCTTTTGGGCTTCATCGTAAATTACTTTCTGTGGACCGTTCATGAATTTTTGGATGGGGTCGATTACCCCTTCCTTCATGGCCATCAAGTCATCTGTCTCGTGGATGAGTTCCTTTATGTACCATGAGGAGGGCTTGCCAACCATTTGCCTGACACGCTCTATTACCGGTTCAAGTGTATGTAGAAAAGGATATTGATGCTTCTGGTTTACGTGCAGATTTAACTCATCTAGTTTTGTCTGCATCATGTCTCCAGTTTCCCTTGCAAGGGATTTGGCTTCACTGTGAGTGGATACGGTATCGAAAAAATCTTGAAAAAAATCTTTGAGAGAACGAACCTGAGTAGGCGAAAACTCAATTTGCGGCTCAAGCAACACATTGCCATGACCATGAGTATTGCGAAAAGCACGTTCTAACACGTCGTTTTCTTCCAGTAGGTTTCCATCAATGCGCACGTCAACTTTGCTGCGAGCGCACAGCATGGCTAGCGTACAAAGTACTGCCGCGTAATGCCATCCGTAAGGCTTTCTTTCAAATTTCTCCAACAAGAATTTCAGTGTGGTACGTAGCCCGTTGTTCTTATTGTTTTGAATAGCCATTAGCACTTCCTCCTCTGTTTCTGCCAGAGATGTGGCGTTGGTGCCAATCAAGCCTGAATTAGATGACAGGAGGTATGTGGCGATGTCGGCTTCGGTATAGCTAATGCCGCGTAACATGCCAAGGTTTGTATAAGTGCTCTCTATGAGTTTCTGAAATCCGTTGATTGATCGGGTTTGCGCATCACCGAAACCAAGATCAATGCGCTCACCGGCTACAACTATATTTGCATTGCTGACTTGGTCCTGAATTCGAATTTTCAGTTCACCATATCGTGATTGGTTTTGTGAATTTTTTTGATCCAGGATATGCCTGGTCGTCTCTGCTTGTGTAGCAGAAATGTTCTGGCGAATATATTTTTCCGTTTGTTTGTATACCCATAGGTCATGCATCAGCCTGGCATCGGAAGGGAGGACCAAAAACATGTCATCTGGATGATAGGTCGCTGAATGATTGACAAGCAATTTCTCGTTTTCAAAATGCTCGTGAAATGGAGTGATAACGTTTATGCCAAGTTCATGATCGCGTCCAAATTGCTGATCATCCAGTTTTCTTGAAAATGGATAGTCCCGTTTGCTTTCTTCATGTCTGATTTTTGATTGCCTGATGATCTGATCAAAAATGATTTTCTGCAGTTCATCGCTAACTTCGGATTGCTCAATTTCTGTATTTTTGATTTCCTGCTCGATATCTTTCTCTTCATCGGTCAGATATTGAACCCCTTTCTTCTCAAGTCGGTTAGCCAGTTGTTGGCGGATCCGTGCAATTTGGTTTGCATTTTCTGGCGGGTATGGACAGATGAAGAACGGGACCTCGTTGCCGAGGCCCTGTTTATTAAGAAAACGATTGCTTGCGATTACGTTTACCAAGTGTTCAAGCATATCCTTGTTTGGCTTTGAAAAAGTATTCAACGTCATAGTAACATGTTCTTGATTTCCGACTCATATACCGGGAAAAACATTACATCGTCTGGATTGTTGCGACAAAGCAGCTGCAGCAGTTCCCGAGTAAGTGTGGGTGGCTGGATGTGATTTTGTTTGTTTAAGTAGTGCTTGCCAGAAAAGGGGGATTGTGGTATTATTCATGAATGAAAACAA
>VXPI01000291.1:8987-13337 GCA_009839585.1 Gammaproteobacteria bacterium | reverse complement strand
GAGTGGATTCGAACCACCGACCCCCACCATGTCAAGGTGGTGCTCTAACCAACTGAGCTACGCGCCTTTGTCAAGGGTTTGGAGTGTATATCCTCTGCGCCTGAAGTTCAATAATTTGATGTCGGATTCATCAAAATAATCCATGTTTTTTCCAATTTTGCAATCTCGGCGGTTGATTATCTACCCCACTCATTGGTATAGTTACACAGTTAACAAATATTTGGATTTCATGAATACCTTTCAAAGTGGTTTCGTGATAACGGTTTTTCGTTATTGATCGAACATGAAATCACAACAAATAGTAAATGCTTGATTCGCGAACCGAAAGAGGTTCGACAATTCAAGACGGCAAAGCCGCAGTAAACAATCAGGACTAAACTCACGATAGAGTTGATTTGGAGTCCATCAATATAGAAACATACAGGTTCTGTAATACGAAAATTCGCAAGTCACCAGATGAAATTGGGGAAATCCCAACTGGAACTGAATGAAGCCTATACACCATAATATACTGAAAATAATCATATATTTGGAGACAATACATCCAGCAAGGACTTATTGGGCCATATACGAACAGTCACAACAGTCAGGCAACATCCCGAACTGTTATTATTGATGACACCTTCCTGATACCAGGGCTTGAACCGAATCCGGTTCTGGCATGGCACTGGTCGAGAATTGTTCCGATCAGTGGCTTTCCGTCCCAGGACATTACCGTCTTGGTGAAATCGTCGACTTCTTCAATCCGTGAATCTGAAACTATTGGATTGAGGACAAAACAATGAAAAGAATACTCATAAACGGAACTTATGCCGAAGAGCTAAGAGTAGCAATTATCGATGGAAAGACACTATTCAACCTCTACATCGGCCCCTCTGATGCCACAACGAAGGTAGGCAATATCTACAAGGGGGTCATTACGAAAGTCGAGCACAGCCTTGATGCCTGTTTTGTCAGTTATTCCCGAGGCAGGCAGGGCTTTCTGCCTTTCAAGCAAATATCCGATGACTTGTTGAACGACAACAAGGGCGCAAGGCAGTCAGGAGACCCAAAATCAGCAAACGGTTTGCAGGAAGGCATGGAATTAATCGTCCAGGTTGACAAGGACGAGCGTGGAGAGGGTTCTGTCCAGAAAGGAGCAACCCTGACCACCATTGTCTCCTTGCCGGGCAACTATTTCGTATTAAAGCCCAACAACCAGAAAAGTGGCGGCATATCCAGAACCATTGAATCTGCCCGGCGTGCCGATGTCAGGGAAAACCTGAAACAGCTGGACCTGGATTCCAAACACGCCCTGATTGCACGAACCGAGAGTGCCGGGAAGACCATTGATGAACTACAGTGGGACCTGGATTTTCTAACCCGGCTCTGGGATCTGATTGAACAGGCCGCAAAGAGTAGCAAGGCACCCTTTCTGATTTACAAGCAGGATGATCTGATTACCCAGACCCTGCGTGATCATCTGGGCAAGGATGTGGAGGAACTGATTGTCGATGATGAAGAGATTTACGAACGTACAGAGCGGTATATCAAACAGGTTATGCCAGACAAAAAGGTTGAACTCAAACTGCATCGAGGCAAAGTTCCACTGTTTGCGAAGTTCAAGGTTCAGGATCAGGTCAATAGCGTGTTTAGCCGCAAAATCGATTTGCCCTCTGGTGGTTACTTGATTTTTGACTCTACCGAAGCCCTGTTATCCGTTGACGTCAACTCCGGCAAAGCCACCAAGGGAGCGGGCATGGAAGAAACTGCACTACAAACCAACCTCGAAGCAGTCGAGATGCTTGCCAACCAACTGAGACTCCGTGATCATGGAGGATTGATAGTAGCCGACCTGATCGACATGAGTAACAAGAGCAACCGGGCCACGGTGGTAAGGGATCTCAAAAACAAACTACGGGCAGACCGGGCGAAAACTCTGGTTGGCAGCATATCGGAGTTTGGTCTGCTGGAAATGTCCAGACAGCGTTTGCGGACCTCGCTTGCCGACACAAATCATCACCTTTGTGACAAATGTCATGGTACCGGACTTGTTCAAACAGTGGAGGCTTCAACGATCAGTGTACTCCGTAAAATCGAAGAAAGTGCCTACAAGCCGATGGTCGCAGAAGTTCAATGCAGGGTGCCTACCGACATCGCAATTTATCTGGTCAATGAAATGAATCCCGAGCTTGATCGGCTCAGAATCAAATTTGGGTGCAAGATAGTAATTATCCCGGAAGAAAATATTGTCGATTGCGAGATCAATGTGAAAACCATTGACTACAAGGGAACCAGCCCCAACAAGGATCAGATGAGCTTTGAAATCCCGCATGAATCCAGAATCAGCAATAACAGGGTCAAGCAAATGCTGAAACAAAAAGATACTGAAAAAGCAGTTATCGGTTCAGAGCATATGGATCTGATTTCATCGCCCAAGCCAAAAAATCAAGAAGCATCCCCTCACCAGAAATCAGGTTTCATGAAGTTTGTTTCGGAATTGATATCGCCATTCAAGCCCGGTGAATCGACGGACAGGAAACCATCTGCCGAGCAAGGCAAGCCAGCAAAGAAAGCCAAGAAGCAGGCACAGGATGCCGGAGGCCGCAAACAAACTGGTCAAACGAAGCGTAAGCAGGCACTCTCTACCGGACAAAAACAGCATCCTGCCAAAGGAAAGCAGAAACAGCAAGCCGGCAAGCCCCAGCAGGGCAAGCAGACGTCTGTGCAAAAGAAGGGTGGTGCAAGCGCCAAGCCAAGTCAGAGGCCTCAGGCAAAGAAGAAATCCCCTGATGATGGTGGTCAAGACGGAAAGAAACAGGAGCAGAGGACAACCAGTCCCCGGAAAAGCGTAGAACCGGAGACGAATCCAGAAAATCAACGCTCCAGGGCGGCACCCGTGGATTCACAAAAGTCCAAACCAGAGAATTCACCGCAAGAAAATGCCAGCCAAGATTCAAAATCTTCCGATACGAAACCTGCGAAGCAAGGCATGCCCCGTAAGCCGCAATCTCCCAGAAACAAGAATGCCGGACAAAAGTCAAAGCAACGTGAACGTCACGTTGGCGTAATTGTGTCTGTTGACGATATACCGGAGGATACTCCAGACGATATTGGCAATAGAATTTAATCTGAATAGTGGTTTTCGTACAAATATTGGCTTTGTGATAACGGGGTCAGGGCTTCCTGCTCCGGGCCGGATTAATTCGCATAAAAAATTTTGCGCTTAATGCATTCAACGGTTTTGCATGTGATTTACGCAACTTGTACGGATTCTTGCCCTGAAATCTTCCTATGTGCGATTTTAATGCTTAATAAATTCCGGTCAGAACACCCTGTACTTTCCAAATGATTTTGTCTGATTATTGGGAGCAAATAAACTTCCACTCACGACTTCCAAAAAGTCGCGCCTAGGTCGTCCAGGGAATAAAAAACTCCAATCGGCGAAAAAAGTTGATATCAATCTTATAAAATCATACGAATTCAAGTGGCATCAATACGGTGGTTTTCGGTTTATGGAAAATGAAGGGTATTGAATTTGCAACTGACAACCGGCAAAACCAGGCATTGCAAAGATTGTCAGGTTTGCAATGCCATTTTCTAATTACTCGGACAGGATTCGGCTCACTTGAGTAACAAGGAGCGTCTGCCGGAAAGAAATCCCGAATAAACCGAACAGTGAAGGTGCGTACCGATGGCAGTTAACAGCGACAAACCGGATCGCTGGAAATCGGATATCGCCAGGTCGGTAGACATGTACAACAACTGGTTCGTGCACTTTGCGCCGGAAGCCTATCGAACTGTGCGAGTACAAACAACACAGGATGTAGAAAAAACGCTCAGGGCCACAAATAACCTGACGAACATAGGAGTCGACCTACTGAAAGAAAAACCGTCAATCCTGCCGACGCTTCGGATGTCCACCTGCCCGCCCTAGCGATGGATCGCCTGATCGGTCTTGCTGGCGTGCCTGCAAACCTCTTCAAGAGCATGGAGAAGAAGCACAGGATGCCACCACAAATGGAAAGTCATGACTTTGTGGGAGGTCATGGCCTTGATCGTGACCTCGCTAAAATCAGCTCTGTCATCAGCCGAATGACTGATCCAGACATCTTTGTTTGGTTAAAGCGAGGGGACAGTCCTTCCGATAGGGAACTGTACCGTGCTTCTACGATCGTGGCAGATCGCTTGTGCGGGGCTGTTGCCAACCCGATCCTGCGCAATGCTCAGGAAAAGCGCCAACTGGCAGTCATAGACAAATGGCTGAAAAATTCGGGCTACAAGAACCGGACTGCCGACAGAGGTGTTGAGTTTGGCCAGTTGTTGCCGGGTACTTACTACTTTCAGTTCAACATGCCAATTGAGCAGGAA
>VXPI01000291.1:0-8977 GCA_009839585.1 Gammaproteobacteria bacterium | reverse complement strand
GGAAAGTAGCGGTAGGCCGGTTAATATTCCTGTGGATGTGGCAATCATGCCGAAATCAGCGAAACCCGACGAACTTCCCCTGCTGATCGAGGCAAAGTCGGCTGGAGACTTCGCAAACGTCAACAAGAGACGAAAGGAAGAAGCTGTCAAGGTAAATCAGCTACGCCAGACTTACGGAAAAAATGTGCGCTTTGTACTTTTCCTGTGTGGATATTTTGACAGTGGCTATCTCGGATACGAGGCCGCAGAAGGCATTGACTGGGTCTGGGAACATCGTATCGACGACCTCGAACAGTTTGGTTTATAGATGTTCAGAAGAATGATTGCGGAACTGGAATCGGAGCGGCTGAAGCTTCAAGACAGGCTTGATGCACAAAAAAGTGCGAACGAACGGAATCGAATGGGCCAGTTTGCGACCCCGACAGTATTGGCTGAAGAGATTTTGCGTTGTGCCAAGGCATTGCTCGGTGAGGAAGAGAGTGTGCGCTTCGTGGACCCAGCTATCGGGACGGGTTCGTTTTACTCCGCATTTCTGAATGTCTTTCCAAATGCCTGTATTGACCGTGCTGTCGGGTATGAGGTCGACCCGCATTACGGAGACCCGGCGGCCATGTTATGGAACAGAACTGGGTTGGATATGCGTTTGGAAGACTTTACACAAGCCAAGGTGCCGGGTCCCCTTGGCAAGTTCAACCTGCTTGTCTGCAATCCACCTTATGTACGCCACCATCATATGACCAGCGAGTGGAAAAAGCAGTTGCAAGAGCGTACCCTCGCTGCTTCAGGTACGGAAATAAACGGACTGGCCGGATTGTACTGTTACTTTCTGGGCCTGAGTCATGCGTGGATGTCGAAAGGAGGACTGGCAGGATGGCTGATTCCGAGCGAATTCATGGATGTAAATTATGGGAGAGCAGTGAAACGCTATCTGCTGGACAAAGTGACCTTGCTGCACATTCACCGTTTCGACCCAAACGATATGCAGTTCAGTGATGCACTTGTATCATCGGCCGTGGTGTGGTTGCGCAATGAAATCCCCCTCACAGAACATAAGGTGAGATTTACTTATGGCGGCACCCTGGAACGTCCGGCGTTGGATCGTCTTGTTCCAAGCGATGTCCTGCAGAGGGATTCAAAATGGACACGCTATCCCAAGGAGAAGAACCATATAGTAAGCAATGGACCGGTGCTGGGAGATATTTTCCGGATCAAGAGGGGGCTGGTGACTGGCAACAATGGCTATTTCATCCTGACTGATCAAGAGATTGCACAGCGTGAATTGCCCATGAAGGCATTCAGGCCAATACTGCCCAGTCCACGATACCTACCGGTTGACGAGATCCAGGGGGATAGGAAGGGAAATCCTCTGCTGGAGAGGCGCCTGTTCCTTCTTGATCCGCCATGGAATGAAGATGAGATCATGGAACACTATCCGAGTCTGTGGGCCTACCTTGAGGAAGGCAGAGTACAAGGCATCAATGATCGGTACATCTGCCGACACCGAAAACTTTGGTATACGCAGGAAATACGCCCGCCAGCACCATTCGTCTGCACTTATCTTGGACGAAGCGATAGCAAAAGCGGCAGGCCCTTTCGTTTCATATTGAACAACTCCAAAGCTACGGCCGCAAACGTGTATCTGATGCTGTATCCGAAGGAGTCTTTCAGGTGTGCGTTGCAGGACAATTCTGTACTGAAACGTCAGGTATGGAAAATGCTTAATAAAATCAGCCCCCAGACAATGCTCGGTGAAGGGCGAGTCTATGGTGGAGGACTTCACAAGCTTGAGCCGAAGGAACTTGGAAACGTCTCGGCAAAAGCGGTCGCCAAGTTGTTTGACTGAAGTTTCAGGCAAACAATACCAAGGCTTTACCCGATCCCTGTTTTTGCTTGTGTTTGCTTGTGTCCCTGATTTCTCACAGGTAATGCTTTCATTAAGCATTTGACCAACTTTGCCGTAAAGGTTCGGAATATCAATGGTCAATGCCAATCCAGCAATCTACCTTGGTCATTCTTGGCTCAGGCAAATATGCAATTCTGGATAAAAACAGTCTTGTCCAGCGCAATGGAATAGGGCTGGTTGCCTCCCCCATAGAATCCGAACATAGACTATACTTGGATAGTATAACGGTTAACCACATTCGCCTCATGCTGGCCCAGTTGATAAAATTTCTGGTTCGGAAAATGACCATTTTTCCGGTTGAGAGTGTTGTTGTATTCACTTCTTCCAGTTTTATCATTTTACTTGCGAGCGAAACCTGGAACCCATTGGCTGAAATTGTTCATATTCCAGAACCCGAGCCGCCTGTGGTCAAACATCGTCCTCCAGAGCGACTTGTTCAATATGACATTGATGATGCCCTGATTGAATACGACATTCCCCAGTACCATATCCAGCACCTGATCGAGCGGGCCAACAGCCGAATCAGTGAAGTGCAAGCCCACAATGTGGCTATACAAACAGGGGTTCTTTATCAGGAAATAGAAGAAGCATTATCTGAAGGCCAGATGATTCGACTCGGGCTTCTGCTCTGCATTTTGGGGCATACGGCCATTCAAGCCCAACAAATGCATACCGCAGAAGTCTACCTTCAGGAATCAATGAGTGTCTTTCAGAGTGAAAATTACGAGCCAGGCATTGCCTATGTAAATCTCCAGTTTGGATATCTGTACGCACGCAACCGTGTTATCGCCATGACTGCAGGGCGCGCCTACGATGATTTGCAAGTTGGCCGCTGGTATCTCGTTCACAATAAGCCTGATATCGCTCTCGGATTTATCCTCAACTCAATAGAGCGCAACAACTCCATCAACCGCTTTGCATCCGTAGCAAGCGCCTATTATTCGCTCATCGAACTGTATTCAGACGAGGACATGATTGATGAGGCGCGAACATCCTTGATTGAGTCCTTACGCATGTTCGCATCATCCGGCCGAGTCCGGCAGGCAAATGACATTCTGGAGAATTATGCAGGCTCCCTCATCGATACAGAAGAAATGGAGGAACTCCAAAACGATCTGAACCGCAGAAATACGATATTTGAGCTACAGCTTAAACAGGTAGAAAGAGCCCGCGACTATCAACGTCTTTATCTATACTACCGGACTCAAAGTGAAACCTCCCGAGCGTGGAAATTCAGGTCCCTGGCCAACAACTACCTGAAGCAAGTCCCTGAACGCGTGATGTTTTATCGACAACCGGGAGTCTTGAGCCTACTTTATGAATCCAACCAGGATGCGGATTTTGCGAGAGAATATCTAATGAGGGCCCATCTGCAGCTTGCGCGACTTGAAATGCCGGAGTTATCCAACATGGTCATCCGGATGATTCGCTCCGTCCCTTGAACATGTTGAAAGCCCATGACCGGCCTACACTGGGACATACCGTCAATATGGGATATCGAGATCCGGCCTGATTTTCTTTAATTCCGTGCGGAATCGACCAATGATTGAATCAAGTGCCTGCCGGCTGGTTGATTCAAATCTCATGATTACCGAAGGCGTAGTATTTGAGGCCCGCACCAACCCGAACCCGTCTTCAAAATCCACCCTGATGCCATCAATGAGCGAGACCTTGGCATTTGCAAAAACTGCTGATTGAACGAGTGCTTCAACGATCTCCAAAGGCTCTCCTTCTTTCAGGCTTATCTTTAACTCAGGAGTATTCACCGTATCGGGTATGGCTGCAAAAACCTGACAGGGGGATTCTGCTTTCTCGCTTAGCAACTCGCACATCCTGGCTGCTGCATAGACCCCGTCATCAAAACCATCCCAGCGATCATTGAAAAAAATGTGCCCGCTCATCTCCCCCGCTAAAGGTGCTCCGGATTCCTTGATCTTTTCCTTCATGAATGAATGACCGGTTTTCCACATAATCGGTTCTCCGCCGGCTCTGGCAATCGATCTGGCCAGTACCTGGGAACATTTGACATCAAAGATAATCTGGGCGCCCGGGTTTTGCTCAAGAACCGCATTCGAAAACAAGACCATTTGCCGGTCTGGCCATATGATCTGCCCTGTAGCGGAAACAACGCCTATACGGTCTCCATCTCCGTCAAAGGCAAACCCAAGGTCAGCACCCGATTTACGAACAGTATTGATCAAATCCTCGAGATTTTCGGGGACACTTGGATCCGGATGATGATTCGGAAAATCACCATCAACCTCACAAAAAAGTTCGATCACTTCAAGCCCCATGCTCTTGAACACTTCCGGCGCCATGGAACCGACTATGCCATTGCCACAATCGATAACCACCTTAAAGGTTTTTTTGAGTTGGATATCCTCCAGAATCGAGGCAATATAGGCAGAACGAACATCCATGCTTGAGTACTGCCCCTGTCCGTCGGAAAAATTCATGGCCAATACCTGATTCTTTATGTCTTGTATCCTTTCCCCGGCAAGCGTTTCCTGATTAATCATCATCTTGATGCCGTTGTACTGGGATGGGTTGTGACTGCCGGTGACCTGAAAACCTGTGCCGCCCGAAATTCGAGATGCTGCATGATAGAGCGTGGGTGTTGGTACCATGCCTATATCAATCACATCACAACCAGTCGATATGAGACCTTCGCATAATGCTTCAGCGAAATCCGGGCTGGATTTGCGGCCATCTCGACCAATAGCCGCCGTATCACTGCCGAGCATCTGCATTTCTGTACCAAGCGCACGACCTATTAAATGAACGCTATCGGTATTCAGGGTCTCGTCAACTATCCCTCGAATATCGTAGGCCCTGAATATTTCACGATGTATGGTCATGCAGCCTTGAACCAAACCTGTAACTGGGCAACACCGAAGCAGGAGATCAATAGATACCGGGAATGATTCGGTATTTCACCATTTTCCTGTACTTGGCCCAGTTCTCAGGGCCGTATTTCTCAGCACAGTACCTGTCATCATCAGCCTGACGAAACAGCATCATTGAAATAATGAATACGGTATACGTCCAGGCCCATAAATTGCCCGGATGACCAAACATGAACACTACCGCCATTGCGAGCATCATCTCGCCCATATAGCTGAAATGGCGCGCAATACCCCAAAACCCATTGCAGAGAATCTTTCGTTCACCTGCGTCAATTACTTCCGGTTCAATGATGCCTAAAAACTTGCGTTCAGGCCAGCGTTTGAAGGTGTATTTCTGCAGGCTGGTCAAACGAGAGATGCCCCAGCCGATGACAAACAAGCCTGCCGTGCCGAATAGCCAGAAGGCAGTTCGTTCGTGTGTTAAACCAAAGTCAGTAAGAAGCACCTGGTTCCATTTCTCATTCGCTGTCGAGAACTCTTGCCAGGAAAAATCGGGGTGCGGTATTGCGGCCATGCCCCATAGCGGCATTGTGAACATCCACCCGTAAACAATCAGTCCACCCCAGAACAGCTTGAAACCCAACCCCTCATGAATCAGGTCAAAGGTATACAACATGGCACGCTCAAAAATAAAGTAATCAAGTATGTAGAGGCTAAACAATGCCGAATAGATAAAGATTCCGGGGTTTGATGCATAGCCAAATTCCTGATAATGCCAGACCGAGGCAGATAGCGCATTCAGGGAAAGCATGCTGCCGCCTACAACATACAGGTACATTTTGACGTCAAAGCGGTTGTTGAACAAGGACAGTTCACGGACACGACCTGCCCAGAAATCCATAATCGGGGTGCTGTCCTCGCGTTTTGGCTGGGTATAGACTGCCAAAATCATGAAAATGATTGAGAAAACCGTTCCACCCGCTACTGCATAAATTGTCGAGCGATAAAACCAGTCACGAGGTATGTCAAATAATTCGAGTGACCAGATAACCAAAAGAGCCAGAAACACCAACAGCCCATTTAAACGATACTGGCGAGGCTGACCAGTATTGGGGTCTATGACATATCCCGGAACCTTCCTTGCAGGCAGGATAATCTGCAGTAGGAAAACCAGCGCAAACACGCCAAGTGGGGTAAAAAAACCGGCAATTGCCTCCCTCGTGGAGAGTTCAAGGAAATGAGAAATCCCCAACCATTCAGTCATGGTAGAAAAATCCCCCCGATGGCTTACATAAGCATACCTTTCGAACACAACAATATGGTGATAGACAGGGCCGGAGTTTCAAGCTGGAATTACCAGCCCTTTCCTGCAAACCGATTGGATAAATCAATTGACCCTGTGAATTGCCCGCTTGTCGACGGCCAATGCGGCCTCATGGATCGCTTCAGACAACGATGGATGTGCATGAATGGTTCGCGCCAAATCCTCGGAACTAGCCCGATACTCCATTGCCAATACACATTCATTGATCAACTCGGATACATGCGGGCCAATCATGTGTATACCCAGCAACTGATCAGTCCTGGCATCGGCAATCATCTTGATAAAGCCTGTTGGATCTTCCATCGCTCTGGCACGACCCGTAGCGGCAAAAGGAAAAGTTCCAACCCGAATATCATTCCCCGTTTCCTTCAACTGTTTTTCTGTCAAACCAACCCAGGCGATCTCGGGCGACGTGTAGATTACCCACGGAACGACGTTAAGGTCTACATGTGGCTTTCCTCCGGCTATTCGTTCTGCGACTGCCATGCCCTCTTCTGAACTTTTATGCGCAAGCATGGGACCTCGCACTGCATCTCCAACCGCCCAGACATTTGGAATATTGGTTCGACATTCATCATCAACCAGTATGAATCCTCGATCATCAACACTGACCCCACTGTCCGCGGACATGACTCCTTCCGTAGCAGGCCGTCGGCCAATCGCAACGACCACTCTGTCGACGTCAATGGATGACTCTTTTCCCTTTTCGACGTAATGCACAGTCAACCCGGATCTGGATTTGGATACTTTATTGACCTTTGCTCCCAGGCGGATACTCATGCCCTGTTTTATAAATTGTCGTTTTGCCTCTGCAGCGACCTGATGATCAGCAAGAGCAAGAAAATCATCCAATGCTTCCAGCAAGGTGACCTCGGAACCGAGTCGATTCCAGACACTGCCGAGTTCGAGTCCAATTACCCCGGCGCCGATTATTCCCAGTCTTTTTGGCACTTTCTCGAAATTCAGTGCACCGGTAGAGTCCACGACAAATTCATGGTCAAAGGGGATATTCGGCAGATGAGATGGCATTGACCCCGGCGCAAGAATAATGTGCCGGGCCAGTAGCGTTCGGGTAATTTTCCCGGCTTGATCGAGCACGTTTACGGTATTGTCCATCGTCAACCGGCCAAAACCATGAATAGAGGTGACGTTGTTGGCCTTGAATAGTTGTGCAATACCGGATGTCAACCCTTCAACAATTGACTCCTTTCTTGTTTGCATGGTCGGGACATCAACGGATGCCTTGGTGGTCTTGATGCCATGAGCCGGAAAAGAATGAATCAATTTATGGTACTGCTCCGTTGATTCCAGCAACGCCTTGGATGGAATACATCCGACATTGAGGCAGGTGCCACCCAAGGCAGGTTCTCCCTTGTGGTTGATCTGGTTGTCAATACACGCAGTATTCAAACCCAGCTGTGCACAGCGAATTGCTGCCACATATCCGCCGGGGCCAGCGCCGATTACCAGAACGTCAAAACTGTCTGTCATAATTTCGTTTGAGGATCAACAATCGAGAAGCAGCCTTGCTGGGTCTTCGATCATGTCCTTGATCGTGACCAGGAACTGAACAGCTTCCTTTCCATCAACAATCCGGTGATCGTAGGACAATGCCAGATACATCATCGGTCGAGCCTGAACCTCGCCATTCATAACCATCGGTCTTTCCTGGATTTTATGCATGCCCAGTATGGCACTCTGTGGAGGATTGACGATCGGTGTCGACAGTAATGAGCCGAAAACCCCGCCATTGGTAATCGTGAATGTCCCGCCCGCCAATTCGTCCATGGTTATTTTTCCATCACGGGCCCGCACCCCCAAATCATTAATCTGTTTTTCGATATCTGCATTGCTCATGGATTCGCAGTTTCGAAGAACCGGCACCACAAGGCCACGCGGTGATGCGACTGCAATACCAATATCCTGATAGAGATGACGGACGATGTCGGTCCCGTCGATATAGGCATTGACCAGTGGAAAGCGTTTCAGGGCAACCACGCTCGCTCGGACAAAAAATGACATGAAACCAAGTCTTATTCCGTGCTCTTTCTCAAACTGATCCTTGTATTTGGACCTCAACTCCATTACCGCTTTCATATCAACTTCATTGAACGTTGTCAGTAATGCAGCACCTTGTTGTGATTGAATCAGACGGTTGGCGATGGTCTGACGCAGTCGACTCATCGGTTCTCGAACTTCCTCTCTGGTACCCTGGGGTACAGGTTGCTGATTCGACGTCTGAGATGTGCTTGTCAGTGCCGAAGTTCCAGATGATGACGTCTTCGCCCCAGTATCGCTCGCTGCCTGTTTGTCGCTGGCCGATGAATACTCGATGGCATCCTGTTTTGTAATCAGGCCGTGTTTCCCGGTACCAGATATTTTGGCGGCATCCAGACCCTGTTCATCAATGACGCGCCTGGCAGCCGGGCTCAGACGAACGTCATCAGCGCCAGCGGATTCATCGCCTGATGAGGACGCTTCAGCTGCTTTACTTCCAGTGGCTTCGGGTTCTACAGAGCCTGGAGTGAGCTTTGCAAGTACCTGTTCAGCATTGACTGTGGTCCCCGCTTGCTCAACGATTTCCGTGAGCACACCATCTTCAGGCGCTGGCACCTCCAGAACTATCTTGTCGGTCTCTACCTCAACCAGGATTTCATCACGCATTACTGGCTCGCCGGCTGACTTATGCCAATCAAGCAACAGTGCGTCCGATACCGATTCGGGCAAAATGGGTACTTTGATTTCAATCATGCTGGATATCTCATGAAATTAAGTTACTGAATGCATTTATGTTCAAATACCGAGAACTAGAGTTCTTCAAGAGACAGGGCTCTATTGACAATATCCTGTTGTTGCTGGATATGAAGCTTATAGTACCCCACAGCCGGTGATGCAGACTCATCC
>VXPI01000405.1 GCA_009839585.1 Gammaproteobacteria bacterium | reverse complement strand
CCTGATGGCAGTGAGGGTTCGACTCCCTCCGCCCGCACCAGAAATGAAATGCCCGACCGATTGAACGGGACAGGGTCAGGCATCACCAGACAAGACGAAACTGCCGAAAACAAGCCCGGGCTGCTTCGAATTATCAAATCAAGAAACATCCTTTCAAAATAGTTCAGGAAAATACCAGAATCTTTGGAATAGAGTCGTAAAATCCGTTTTTATTGTCGCAAATGGATATATCGAAATGATGGCGGATTTGTATATTCCAGAAAATACCTCGGACTGCGAATGCCACCGCAGGGATCCTGGTTTTCGGTTGTTTTTTCGTATGGGTAGCCACGATGAGCGAAGAAGAATACGATGATATTGACCTGTCTGCCCTGTCAGATGAAGAACTGGTAGAGCAGATGCATGATGATCTCTACGACGGTCTGCGTGACGAGATTGTCGAAGGCACGCAGATACTGCTTGATCGCGGCTGGACTGCAACCAAGGTGCTTGATGAAGCACTCGTTGAAGGCATGCGCATTGTCGGTATCGACTTTCGGGACGGCATCCTGTTTGTTCCCGAAGTCCTGATGTCTGCCAACGCCATGAAAGGCGGTATGGAAATTCTCCGCCCCTTGCTGGCCGAGACCGGTGCAGAACCGGTTGGCAAGATGGTGATTGGCACTGTCAAAGGGGATATCCATGACATCGGCAAGAATCTGGTGTCCATGATGATGGAAGGCGCTGGTTTCGAAGTCATTGATCTCGGCATTGACAACCCAGTTGAGAACTATCTTGAAGCTCTTGAACAACATCGACCGGATATCCTGGGCATGTCTGCACTGTTAACCACCACCATGCCCTATATGAAGGTTGTGATCGATACCCTGGTCGAACAGGGGATTCGCGATGACTATATTGTGCTGGTAGGCGGGGCCCCCCTGAATGAAGAGTTTGGCAAGGCTATCGGTGCCGATGCCTATTGTCGCGATGCTGCGGTTGCTGTTGAGACGGCACAAGCAAAAATCGCCGAGAAACGTGCAGCGTGAACAACATTCTGATTGCACAGCCAGGAAGTTACTGGTGATTGCCTGCGGCGCCCTTGCTCATGAACTCGTCCGAGTGCGAGACATGAATAACTGGGGCCATATCGAATTCCAGTGCCTGCCGGCAACGCTACACAACTATCCGGAAAAAATACCCGAGGCAGTTCGGGCGAAAGTTCGCGAGAATCGGAATCATTTCTCCAAAATCTTCATTGGATATGCAGATTGCGGAACCGGAGGACTGCTCGACAAGGTGATTGCAGAAGAGGGGCTCGAGCGACTGCCCGGTGCCCATTGCTATGAACTATTCGCAGGGTCCGAAAAATTCAACGCCTTGCATGAATCAGAAATAGGCACCTTTTACCTGACCGACTATCTGGCCGAGAATTTTGATCGCTTGATAATCGAAGGTCTCGGGATCGATCAATACCCGGAACTCAAGAATCAGTACTTCGGACACTACAACAAACTGGTCTATCTCGCCCAGAAGGAAAACCCGAAAACCGAACAGAAAGCCCGCAAGGCAGCCGAGTCTCTCGGTCTCACATACCAACGGGAATTCACTGGCGACACTGGGCTGAATGAAACACTCAGGGTTGTCGTCAACGATTCCGGTTCTGTAGCCGACAAGCAGACATAAAGGGTACGACGACCATGGCCGATCTTGTGACCTTATTCTGGAGAGATATTCCAGCACAGGTCGTGGCGAAGCAGCGGCGTCAGGCAGAAAAACTCGAATTAAGCAATCGATTCGCAATCGCCATTGATACTGCAGCGATGCGTGCGGGTCTCTCAGGGACAGATGCCTATCTGCAGGAGTGGCGCCGAGTATCGGTCCCCTGTGGTGATGACTTGAAGTCAGAAGTTGAAGCGGCTGCCTCCCGCATTGAACAGGAATATCATGTGGATCGCCTGAAAAGGCTGATTCAACAATGCGGGCATGAAGAACCACTGGGAAAAAGCCAGTGAGTGGACATGGCAGCATGACCGATAGTTAAATTTTACCGACTTACACCGACAAATCCGGAGCCTTTCATGACCCATACCGTTATCAGTTCAGCGAGTCGCGAATTCCGCATTGGTTTTGACCAGCCATTCATGATTATTGGAGAGCGCATTAATCCGACCGGGAGGAAAATTCTTGCCGAAGAGATGAAACAAGGTGACTATTCCCGTGTCGAACAGGATGCAATAGCCCAGGTACAGGCCGGAGCAGGCATGCTGGACGTCAATGCAGGTATCCCGCTTGCCGATGAACCAAGAATCCTTGCCGAATGTATCCAGCTCGTACAATCAGTAACCGATGTTCCGCTGTCGATTGACTCATCAATCGTCGCAGCCCTTGAAGCAGGGCTTGAGGTCTATCAGGGCAAACCCTTGTTAAACTCAATCACCGGAGAAGAAGAACGTCTGGAGGCGGTGCTGCCATTGGTCGCGAAGTACAACTGTGCAGTGGTCGCGATATCCAACGATGAAGCAGGAATTTCGGAAAATCCTGACGATCGCTTTGATGTTGCCAAAAAAATCGTCGAACGGGCAGCCGATTATGGGATCCATCATAGCGATATCGTCGTCGATCCACTGGTGATGCCAGTCGGGGCAGTCAACAGTGCAGGACGCCAGGTCCTGCATCTGGTCAAGCGGTTGCGCGAGGAACTCAAGGTCAACACCACCTGCGGTGCATCCAATTTCAGCTTTGGCATTCCCAATCGCAAGGGCATGGATGGCCATTTCATTAGCATGGCCATCGGAGCAGGCATGACCTCTGCGATCACCAATCCCCTTCACGAAGAGGTTATGCAGGGCGTTATGGCAGCCAATGTGGTCATGGGCCATGATCGGAACTGCGCAAAGTGGCTCAAGAAATACCGTCAGCCGGCAGAAGTCCACGACATGTTCGCCGAAGACCGGGCGGGACGTTCAGGGCGCCGCCGCCGCCGGGCAGCAGTGGGGTAACGATTCGCAGGACAGGTCAATGATTCGAAACGGAGGCTGCCTATGCGGTGAAATCAGCTATCGGATAACTGGAGATATCCGTGGCATCATCAACTGCTTTTGCAGTCAGTGTCGCAAGACCTCAGGGCATTATGTGGCTGCGGTCCGATGTACGCTGGATCAACTGGAAATCATGAAGCGTAAAACCCTCACCTGGTATCGTTCATCCGAAATCGCACAACGGGGTTTTTGCAATCAATGTGGGTCAAGCCTGTTCTGGAAACCCTATCAGGGTGATACGATAAGCATTATGGCAGGAACTCTGGATCCCCCTACCCATGTCGAGTCAATCCAGAACATATTTGTTGAAGATAGGAGTGACTACCATGAACTGCCGAGTCTCCACCCTGAAATATGACAGACCGTGAGTTCGTGAAGGTTGTCTTCACGCCATCAGGAAAGCGAGGAGAGATAGAAAGCGGCAAATCCGTGCTCGCCGCAGCCCAGCAATTCGGGGTTGACCTCGACACGGTGTGCGGTGGCCGGGGAATCTGTGATCGTTGCCAGATCGATTTAAGCGTTGGAGAGTTCCCCAAATTTCAGATTCACTCCAGGCCCGAAAACCTCTCCGAACACACGTCAAGCGAGGAGGCGTATTTTCTGGATGATATCTCACCCACTCGACGTCTCGGCTGCCAGGCCCTGCTTCAGGGTGATGTGGTAATCGATATTCCCCCGGAAAGCCAGGCGCATCGACAGATTGTCAGGAAGCGTCTTGATGTTCACAAGATGGCCGTCAATCCGGCAGTTCGCCTACATTATGTCGAGGTCCAGGAACCCGATATGCACCAACCCTCCGGGGATCTCGAACGCACTCTGGATGCGCTCGAATTCGAATGGGGTCTCACCAGCCTCAAGTTTGATTTTGCGTTACTCGGTGTTCTACAGCACTCGCTCCGCGAAGGAGAGTGGAAGATCACGGTTGCGGTGCATGAAGGGCTGGAGATTATTGCTCTGTGGCCGGGTTTTCAGAGTGCTGGATACGGGGTTTCGATCGATGTTGGATCAACAACCATTGCCGCACACCTGTATGACCTGGCAAGTGGTGAAGCGATCGCTTCAACTGGCCGGATGAATCCCCAGATTCGTTTTGGCGAGGATCTGATGAGCCGGGTTTCTTATGTGATGATGAATCCCGGTGGCGAGATTGACATGACCCATGCGGTTCGTGAGGCCCTGCAAGGACAAATTGCCGACTTGTGCGAAATCGCCAACATCAAGACTACGGATATTCTCGATATGGCAATCGTTGGCAACCCCATTATGCATCACCTGCTATTGGGCATTAATCCTGTCGAACTGGGCGGTGCCCCATTTGCACTGGCAACTGACCGGGCGGTCAGTATCAAGGCGTCCGACATCGACATCCGGCTACATCCGGGTGCCCGCACCTATGTATTGCCGTGTATTGCGGGGCATGTGGGAGCCGATGCTGCGGCAGTAACCCTGTCGGAAGCCCCTTACCAGCAAGACGAACTAACCCTGCTGGTGGATGTTGGTACCAATGCCGAGATGGTACTGGGTAACCGCTCACGGATGCTGGCTGCATCAAGCCCGACCGGCCCGGCATTTGAAGGAGCACAGATCAGTGGTGGACAACGGGCAGCACCCGGTGCCATCGAGCGGGTACGCATTGATGCCGGGACCCTTGAACCAAGGTTTCAGGTGATCGGATGCGATCTCTGGTCTGATCACGAAGCATTCCTTGACAGGCTCGGCAATACCGGCATTACCGGAATCTGCGGCTCGGGCATTATCGAAGTTATCGCCGAGATGTTTCTGTGCGGAATTATCCTGAATAACGGGATTATCAACGGCGAGCTGGCGAAACGGTCAAATCGGATTATTCAAGATGGCAAAACCTGGAGCTATGTGCTCTTCGAGAAGGATGCGGTGAGAATCCTGATTACACAAAACGATGTTCGGGCTATTCAGCTTGCCAAGGCGGCCCTGTATGCCGGTGCCAGATTGCTAATGGACAAGATGGGAGTAGATCATGTCGATCGCATCCGATTGGCCGGAGCCTTTGGTGCCCATATTGATGTGAAATATGCCATGGTTCTGGGAATGATTCCCGACTGCGACTTGTCCCAGGTAACTTCGGCAGGCAATGCAGCCGGAAAGGGAGCCAGCATTGCCCTACTGGATACCGATGCAAGAGAGGAAGTCGAGCGCACGGTAAAACAGATCCAGAAAATCGAGACTGCAGTCGAGGAGAAATTCCAGGAGTATTTTGTCGAAGCCCTGGGCATACCCCATAAATCAGATAGATTTGAGAAACTTGCCCAGCAGGTACAATTGCCGCAGGCCGACGATGCGCCAACAACCGGTCAATCGGGAAGTGATGGACGAAGAAGGCGGAGAAAGCGGTCCTGAAATCCGGCGTCTGCCAAGTTCAAGTTCCCTCATGATTGCAGGATATGGAATCCTCGCCCTTGATTCCCCGTGCTGTCAGACGAGTGGTTATGCGCCTGGTTTTTCCATCGGCAGTCGCAGCAAAACAAGTCCCATGGAGAAGCAATGAAGCCTTGTTATCGGGCTTGACTGAATGGATACATGTTTTGCCTGCGATGCCGGAACCTAATAACTGGCATCCGGAAACGAACTCTTTCGGGTCTCGATAAATTCCAGCAGTGCCTCATCAATCGCTGGGTCAATTGGTGGTGCCTCATATTCATTCAGCATCCGTTTCCAGATCGCATTCGCCCTGGCTGTTGCGTCCAGACTGCCCTCAAGCTCCCACTGCTCAAAACTGTTGTTGTCAGCAATTGAAGATCGATAAAATGCAGTCTTGAAATTATTCTGCGTATGTCCACAACCCAGATAATGCGATCCCGGCCCTACTTCCCGAATCGCCCCCAATGCCTGACCGTTTTCCGTGAGGTCATAGCCGCCTGAAAATACCCCCATCATGCCCAGCTGATCGGCATCCATGATTAACTTCTCATATCCCGAAACAAGGCCGCCCTCCAGCCAGCCGGCAGCATGCAGGACAAAATTGACCCCCGCCATCACTGTCGGCAACAAGGTGCTTGCACTCTCATAGGCAGCCTGTGCATCCGAGATTTTTGAACCGCACAACGATCCGCCACTTCGAAAAGGCACTCCGAGACGCCGCGCAAGTTCAGCACAACCGTAAATCACCAGTGCCGGTTCAGGCGTCCCGAATGTGGGTGCTCCGGATTGCATGGAAATCGAACTCGAAAATGTCCCGAAAATAACCGGCGACCCCGGTCGAACCAGCTGGGTAAATGCGATACCCGCCAGTGCCTCAGCCAGAATTTGCGCCATGGTTCCGGCCACGGTTACCGGCGACATGGCACCCGACAGGATAAACGGCGAGACAATACTGGCCTGGTTGTTTCTTGCGTAGACTTCCGATGCACCCAACATGGTCTCGTCAAAGGTCATCGGAGAATTGGCGTTGATGAGATTCACCAGTACCGTATTCTGGTCAACATAGTCGGCACCAAACAGGATTTTGCACATTTCGACCGAGTCTTGAGCCCGTTCAGGCTGGGTGACTGAACCCATAAAGGGCTTGTCGCTGTATTTGATATGGCTGTAAACCATATCGAAATGCCTCTTGTTGACCGGCACATCCGTGGGCTCGCAAACTGTGCCCCCTGAATGGTGAAGCGAGGGCAGCATGTAGGCCAGTTTTACGAAATTGCGGAAATCCTCAATCGTCGCATAACGCCGGCCTTGATCAAGGTCTCGGACAAAGGGTGGTCCGTATACCGGTGCAAACACCGTGGAATTGTCGCCAATTGTTACACTGCGACCTGGATTACGGGCCTTCTGCTCGAATTTACGGGGTGCACTTTCCTGAATAATGCTTCGACACATCCCTCGCGGAAAATGGATCCGATCACCGTTAATCTCTGCGCCGGCAGCCTTGAACAGTTTTTTTGCCGACTCATACCTGAAATCAATGCCGATTTCCTCAAGAATGGTTTCGGCATTGTGCTCAATCAACTCAAGACCCTCGGCACTCAGCAACTGTGTATTGGGAATCTGCCTATTCAGGTAGGCAATGCCAGCGGGTCCGGGATTTTGCGTCTGGGGACGTCCCCGGCGGCCGCTGCGTTTTCTTGTGGATTGCTGCATGTGAAATGAAAAGACAAAGTCCTGAATTGAGTCCAAATAGCGGATAATAGAAATATGTCGAAAACTTTTCCTGTTTTATCACGACTTGGTAAGAATAAATTGCGTCATGCGCAAAGTATAACGATAATCCACTTAAGCTCGAAACATGTTTGCCAATGCAGGCTCCGGAACCAAATAATCGAACCACTCGTTATGGTTTCTTGCTCCTTCCCGGGTTTTCGCTAACGCCCTTTGCGGCCGCCCTGGATCCACTACGCATGGCTAATCGGCTGGCAAATAATGAACTCTATGAATGGGTATTGCTCGGCAAGGGAAAGCATCCTGTGACCTCCAGTTGTGGTATTCCGTTCAATGTCACCAAACTCAAGCACAGCGGTCAGATTGATGCCATATTTGTATGTGGAGGACTCCAGATCGAGGACTGCGTCAGCAAGCCGATCCGTGACTGGTTGCGCATGCAGGCCAAGAAGCATGTCAAGATCGGCGCATTGTGTACAGGCTCCTACATCCTGGCTGAAGCAGGTCTGCTGGGTGGTTATCGATGTACCATCCACTGGGAGAACATGGCGAGCCTGATGGAAAAGTTTCCCGACTTGATCGTTAGTCCCGTGCTGTTCAAGGTCGATCGCAATCGCTATACCTGTGCAGGGGGCATCGCTTCGATGGATTTGATGATTTATCTTATAGCCCGACATCACGGACCCATTCTGGCCAACGAGGTTGCCGAAGAGTTCATGCTTGAGAGAGTACGCGACCAGAACGACCGACAGCCCTCTTCGCTGCGGATTTTGCTTGGAGGTAGCCAACCCAAACTGGCCGAAGCCGTGGTCTATATGGAGGCCAACAAGGAGGAATTGCTGGGACTTGAGGAAATCGCAGGCCACATTGGTGTCTCGAGGCGCCAGCTTGAACGGCTGTTCCGGAAATACCTCAATTGCAGTCCGATTGAATACTACAAGCGACTCAGACTGATTCAGGCCCGTCATCTTTTGCAGCAGACCAATATGCTGGTCTCGGAAATTGCCATATCCTGCGGGTTTAATTCCTCCAATCATTTCAGCAAGTGCTATCGCGAACATTTCAGCTATTCGCCAAGTAGTGAAAGACGACCCGCCTTAATTCTGAACTGAAGAAGCTTGCCGATATTCCAACTTCCCTGCCGTGACCCCAGATGCCGAACCCCATGGAAGCCACCAGTAACAAGGCACTGTATTGGCGTTTGACCAAACACATGCTGCCCTATAAGTGGGTGTTTCTGATAGCAATGGCCGGGATGATCATGGTGGCCGCTGCCGACACCGGGTTTGCCTGGATACTTCAGCCTCTGATGGATGAAGGCTTTGTCGGGCGAGATGCCGATTTTATACAGGTGATACCCATCGTATTATTGCTGATTGCCTTCGGTCGGGCATTCGGAGATTTTATCGACACCTATTGCATGAGCTGGGTGTCACGCAAGGTTATTCAGGATTTGCGTCAGATCATGTTTGAGAACCTGATGTACGCTCCGGCCGAATTTTACGATCGTGAACCCAGCGGATCACTGGTATCCCGGCTGACGTTTGACGTAGAGCAGGTTGCGAACGCAAGCGGTGACGCACTCAGGATCGTTTTCAAGGATCTCGTCAAGGTGATATTCCTGCTCGGATTGATGTTCTATCTGAGTTGGCAGCTATCCCTGATCTTTATGGTGATCGTGCCGGTCTCCATTTTTATCTTTACCCGCACCAGCGGGAGCATTCGACGCATCAGTATGCGTGTTCAGGAAAGTGTCGGTGACATTTCACATATTGCCAAGCAGGTCTTTCAAAGCCATCGGGTGGTCAAGCTGTTTGATGCGTATGCCCATGAGAAGAATGTCTTCTTCAATGCCAATAACCACAATCGACAGCAAATCATGAAACGCGTGATGATTGTGGCCTTGAGTGTGCCCACTATTGTCCTGATCATGGGTGTTGGCGTGGCAGTGGTAATCTGGCTTGCCCTCAAGATTGAAATCAAGCCCGGCGTTTTCACCTCCTACCTGGTGGCCATGACCATGGTAGTTGCCCCGGTCAAGAATCTGCTAAAGATTAACGAGGTGATCCAGGCCGGACTGGCAGCTGCCACTTCGATCTTCCGCATGATTGACCTGGAACGTGAGCCAGACACCGGAACCCGGGTCCTTGAAGAGGTGGTTGGCAATGTGTCGTTTGATTCAGTATCGTTTCGTTACAGTTCGGATTCTGTCGAAGTTATTCGCGATATCAGTTTCGATATTCCTGCAGGGGCAACCATAGCGCTGGTCGGCCCTTCAGGGGCAGGAAAGTCAACACTGGCTTCGATGCTGCTTCGACTGTATGCGCCAACAAAAGGGCAAATCACGGTTGACGGAATACCAATCAACCACTTAACCATCAAGTCGCTACGTGACAATATGTCCTTGGTCAGTCAGGATATCCTGCTGTTTGACGATACGCTGAGGAACAACATCACCTATGGCCGAAAAGGTTCGATTGATCCAGAGAGACTGGAAGAAGTCTGTGATGCGGCCCATATCACCGACTTTGTGAAAGATCTCAAGGATGGTCAGGACACCTTGCTCGGTGAATCCGGTCTGCGACTCTCGGGCGGGCAGCGCCAGCGGGTTGCAATCGCACGTGCACTCTACAAGGATTCCAGGATACTGGTGATGGACGAGGCCACCTCGTCGCTGGACTCCAATTCAGAGATATACATCCACAAGGCCATTGAGTGCCTGATCTCGGATCGCACTACCCTGGTTATTGCACATCGCTTAAGCACTGTCCAGAATGCTGACCGCATTTTGGTGATCAATCGGGGACAGATTGTCGAACAGGGCACTCATGAGCAGCTGATCAAGGCTGGCGGACTCTACACCGAACTGGTCAATAGCCAGTTTCTCAAGCATTCGGATGAGGAATAAACTACAGGCCGGATGGATCACGCCGGGGTGGATCAACTATGTGGTACTGCCCCTGTCATGGCTGTATATTCTCCTGCACACTATCAAGGCATGGACGTATCGTGCCGGCCTGCAAAAAACCACCAGGGTTCCGGTTCCGGTGATCGTGGTTGGAGCGATAACAGTAGGCGGAAGTGGCAAGACTCCCTTGGTGATTACGCTCGCAAGGCAGCTCAGGGCCCGGGGCTATCGACCCGGTGTAATTACCCGGGGCTACAAGGGACAGTCCACCATCTGGCCACGATTGGTAAAACCGGATACACCGGTCCTGGAAGTTGGGGATGAGGCGCTGTTAATTCGGATGTCGGCTGATTTGCCGGTTGTAGCCGGCCCTGATCGAGCACAGGATGCGAAGATGCTGATTGAGAAATGCAATTGCGATGTGGTTGTCAGCGATGACGGGTTTCAGCATCTGGCTCTCTACCGGGATTTGGATATCGTGGTCATAGATTCAGAGTTTGGGTTTGGTAACGGATGGTGTCTGCCAGCCGGTCCCTTGCGAGAACCCGTGCGTAGCTTGAAGCGTGCAGACATCAAGGTCAGAAATGGCAACTACGGGTACAAACAGGAGGGGGATGGTCATACAATGGACATGCAGATTCGGGCAATTCGAAACCTGTCAGATGGCAAGGCTGTCGATATCGCTGATTTGAAGAATGACTCTGTGCATGCGGTGGCTGCGCTGGGTAACCCGGAACGGTTTTTCAGGCAGCTTGAAGGCTTTGGACTTGATGTCATCCGGCATCGTTTTGCCGACCACCACTTTTATTCTGTCGAGGATGTGGCGTTTGGCGATGACCTGCCTGTTCTGATGAGTGAGAAGGATGCAGTCAAGTGTCATGACCTTCCGCACACAGAACGCTTGTTTGTGGTTGAGGCAGAGGCCGTGATGCACGATGATTTTTTTCGAGAGATAGAAATCTGTCTGGATAGTCAGACCTGAATAACCGGAAACTATTCTTTCACATGGACAATTCCTTCCACATCATTATTCCGTCCCGTTATGCTTCGACACGCCTTCCCGGCAAGGCTATGGCGGATATTGCAGGCAGACCAATGATTCAGCGTGTAATTGAGCAATGTCGAAAGAGTGATGCGGACAGTGTTATCGTGGCGACCGATGATGAAAGAATTTCCGAAGTCGCAAAAAAATCCCGGGCCATTTCGGTGATGACTTCGGGTCACCATCGTTCCGGGAGTGAGAGGGTTGCTGAAGCTGCCAGGATCATGGACCTTGATGACTATGAGGTGATCGTAAACGTGCAGGGTGATGAGCCCGGTATGCCGCCGTCTCTCATCAATCAGGTTGCCCGCGCTGTGCCCGATTGCGGTCTTCGGGCCATGTCAACAGCCGTCACACCCATCCGGTCAGGATCAGAAATGACCGAACCTTCGGTGGTCAAGGTGGTCATGAATGCCGGGGGTGATGCACTTTATTTTTCACGGTCCCCGATTCCGTTTGACCGCAATCGAAATGAGCCGAATCTGTCCTATGCAAAACGGCATATTGGAATATACGGCTATCGGACCGAGTTTATTCGGGACTATGCAGGGATGGCTCCTTGCCCACTAGAGGAACTGGAACAACTCGAACAGTTACGGGTGCTATGGCATGGGGGCCAGATCAAGTGTGTACAGGTGGATAACCTACCTCCAACCGGCGTTGATACCGAACAGGACCTGGAAGCTTTTCGCAGCTATTTTTCCTTGAAATAATGTCGTAGCTATTGCCGGTTTTGCACACCGCAGGCATGTGCACCCTGCCTCAATGTGGTTTCAGGGAGCAGACTTCGTTGCTTGTATAGACGAATGCAGTTTCTCATTCTGCGCGACAATACAATCAGCAAACTGATCATGGCAGTATAATTCGGAATCAGTTCTCCATAGATAGATGCTTATCCCAATCACAAGAGTTTCCAACCGATACATGAAAACCAGATACGGCAAATTGCCCCAACTGTTGTTGGGCGCGATGGCTTCGTCAGCCAACGCCAGTGGGATTGATGCTTCATTTTTCGGCACCCGGTTTCCTGCAATCCATGTTTCAGCCAATCATGGATAATTCCGGGATCCTGTATGTGGTTGCCACTCCGATCGGTAATTTGTCCGACTTGAGCGAGCGGGCGCGGATGATTATATCCGAGGCTGATCTGGTTCTGTGTGAAGATACTCGACAGACCATCCGATTACTCAAGGCATATGGGATAACAGCCAAAACCCGATCATTCCATGAGCATAACGAAAACAGGCTGCTAAGATGGGTATTGCAACAATTATCGGATGGGCAAAACATTGTGCTGGTTAGCGATGCGGGGACACCGTTGATCAGTGACCCCGGATTCCCGCTGGTCCGGGAAGCCCGCAACCAGGGGTTCAGGGTATCCCCGGTTCCCGGCCCGAATGCGGCGATTGCCGCCTTGAGCGTTTCTGGCATACCTTGCCATCGCTTTTGTTTTGAGGGATTTTTGCCATCTCAGGCAAAGCGGCGTCAGAAAGCACTTCACACACTGAGGAATGAATCCCGCACTCTGGTTTTCCATGAATCCAGCCATCGGATAGAGGAGTGCTTGAAGGATATGGCTGATGTGCTGGGTTCGGATAGACCTGTCATGGTTGGCCGGGAAATCACCAAGATTCACGAGACGTTTTTCCTCGGGGATCTTGGTGAAGCACTGCATTTCACATGTTCAGACGAGAACCAGAGAAAAGGAGAATTTGTACTGGTGGTGGGCGGCAATCCGGATGTTGATCTCGAATGGCAAAGAGCTTGTGAACTCCTTGACCGTTTACGTCCCTCGCTTCCCTCAAGCGAGGCCAGTCGCATAGTTTCTGAAACATTTTCAGTGAATCGAAAACGACTGTACAGGAGAATGATCGAGCGAGAGAATGATTGATCCTGCCGGAAGCGGACCACTGGATTTCAGGGCAGGACAAAGCCCCAGTTCCAGTCTGAAGCGCGATACCTCACTGGCTGCTTATTGAGAAGACAGACTTTATTGGGAAACAGATGCAGGAAAGCCGTCGGTCCGGAAGGTGCAGGGTGGCAATTTTGACCATTCGTGGCTGCAATCTGGCTTTAATTCGATCATGTCTAAACTGTTTCAAGTAACGGCAACTGATGGGAGCCATTTGTCAGGCAAGGCAAAAATCAATGAAGTCGTAAAGGATCTCCTGAAGAAAAATTCCGGTGATCAACCAGATGAGCTTCGTCAAATTGCAGGGTTTGATTGAAGAAAGAATCAATGAAACTGCTCGACGGTGGTACTGGAGTTGCCGTGGAAACATCACTGCTCCGAGATTAGGGTGTTCCCTAATCTCAAAATAGAAATGGAAAAAAGCAGGAAAAAAGGGTATAAAACCTT
>VXPI01000080.1 GCA_009839585.1 Gammaproteobacteria bacterium | reverse complement strand
AACGCATTCTCATTAAGGGAAGTCTCCTGCCATACCAGCTCCAGGGCGATCAGACCCTCGTTTCTCAACTCTTCCATATCCATAAGCATGTTGGCATTCAGTTGATAACGGTCAATCAATTCATTATGGTCCCACTCGCCAATGGCAATCAACACCCTATCTTTTTCGATCTTGCCCATCAATTCCCTGTATTTTTCGGGAAACAATCGAATCTCTATTTGGTGCTCGGCATCTTCCAGGGTTACCAGTCCAATTCGACCCTTTCTTGATTCAATGTTTCTAGTGTCCGTGACAATACCCGCGAACATTCCCTTTTTCCGGCTACTCAGGTCAAGTTCGGAAAAATCTTCCGGTATCACCTGCTTCAACTCCGACTTGTGGAGGTCAATCGGATGTCCGGTCAGATAAAATCCCAAAACATCCTTTTCATGCGTTAAACGTTCCATTTCCGGCCATTCCGGGAGTATATCGGGTTCAGGACGCATGAACTCCTGGTTGGTCATGCCCAGCAGGTCAATCTGGCCCGTAGCCGAATCATCCTGCTTCTTTGCAGCCGCATTCACCATGTCCGGAATGTTGGCAACAAGAGAAGAACGGTTAAGCCCCATACTATCCAGGGCCCCGCTCTTTGCCAGCGATTCCAGGGTTCTCTTGTTCAGGTTTTTCACATCAGATCGTTCGCATATATCACACAAATCCTGATAATCACCATTGGTGTCCCGTTCGGTAGACAGCTCCTCAATCAAGCCCTTGCCGATTCCCTTGATGGATCCCAGACCATAAGAGATTGTCGTCTCGTCAAGGGGCCGGAAATCATAATAACTCGTGTTGATATGGGGAGGATTGACTTCCAGTCCCATGGCCCTGCACTCGGCCAGATAGGCAACGACCTTATCCGTATCGCTGATCTCCGAAGTCAGGGTTGCAGCCATGAATGCAGCCGGATAATGGGCCTTCAGCCATGCTGTCTGATAGGCAACCAGAGCATATGCAGCCGAATGTGACTTGTTGAATCCATATCCTGCGAACTTTTCCATTAGATCAAAAATATCACCGGCCAACCGTTCCTCAGCCCCCTGCTTGATCGCACCCGAGACGAATATTTCGCGTTGTTTCTCCATCTCTGCCGGCAGTTTCTTGCCCATTGCCTTGCGCAAGATGTCAGCTTCTCCCAAGGTATATCCGGCAAGTGTCTGCGCTGTCTTCATCACCTGCTCCTGATAAAGAATCACTCCGTACGTCGATTTGAGGGTCGGTTCAAGACGCTGATCAAGATATTCGACCTGCTTTGTACCCGCCTTCCTGTCAATATAGTCATCAACCATCCCCGACTGAAGAGGCCCCGGCCTGTACATCGCAATCAAGGCAGTCAGGTCTTCAAACGTAGTCGGACAGGCTCTCATAATTAACTTTCTCATGCCTTGTGACTCAAGCTGAAAAATTGCCATGGTGCGACCGCTTTGAATCAGACGGTAGGCCTTTTCATCATCAAGCGGCAGACTGTCTATATCAAGCATCTCCTGACCGCTTTTTGCTCTTTCCCGGTTGATCAGTTTCACTGCCCTTTCAATAATGGTCAGGGTTCTAAGCCCTAGAAAGTCAAATTTGACGAGACCGATTGTTTCAAGATCGTCCTTGTCAAATTGCGTAATCGCCTGATTCAAGTGAGCATCGGAATATAGCGGCGTGAATTCAATCAGGGGACTAGGAGCAATCACCACGCCACCGGCATGCTTTCCAACGTTACGCGCGATACCCTCAAGTTCCATAGCCCTGTCAATCAGGGTCTTCACTTGCGGTTCTTCCTGATAACGCCGCTCTAGTTCTGCTTCACCAGAAAGCGCTTTTTTCAGCGTTATGCCTAGATCATAGGGAATCAGCCTGGCAATCTGATCAACAAATCCATAAGGCAATCCAAGCACACGACCGACATCTCTCACTGCAGCCTTGGCTGCCATAGTGCCAAAGGTGATAATCTGGGCGACTTGACCCTTTCCATAGGTTTCCGAGACATATTCAATAACCCGGTCGCGTCCATCAACACAAAAATCAATATCGAAATCCGGTAGTGAAATTCGGTCAGGGTTGAGGAAGCGTTCGAAAATCAAGTCGTGCCTGATTGGATCAAGACGGGTAATTCCCGTGGCCCAGGCAACCAGGGAGCCAGCCCCTGAGCCACGACCCGGACCAACCGGGATTCCATTATTCCTCGACCACTCGATAAAGTCAGCCACAATCAGGAAGTAACCGGAAAAACCCATCTTGGTGATAACCTCAAGCTCCATCTCAAGACGGTTGACATAGACATCATCAAGCAGCGGTTTACCCTCGGCATCCCGTATCTCAGACTGATCAAACAGCCTGTACAAGCCCTGCCTGGATTTCTCCCGCAGCAATTGCTCTTCAGGCTTGTCCCCGGTTCCTGGAAATTTGGGCAGGTAGTCCTTGCCAAATTCAACAAACAGATTGCAGCGTTTTGCCACTTCCGCGGTGTTCTCAAGCGCCACTGGAACATCCTTGAATAACTCTTCCATTTCCTGTGAGGAACGAAAATATTGCTCGGCAGTGTAGTTTCGTTGCCGTTTTTTGTCATCCAGAATATGCTTGTTGTTGATGCAGGTCCTGATCTCATGTGCTTCAAAATCATCGTGATTCAGAAAAACTACACGGTTCGTGGCAACGATCGGTATATCTGACTGAAGCGAGAGCTTCACGGCAAGAGCGATATATGACTCCTCATACTGCCAGCCAACCCGGCTAACCGCCATGTAAAGACGATCATTAAAAATCTTCCGGTACTCACCCAGTACGTTTAAACACAGCCTGTCATCCAGTTCTTCATCCAGAGTGGCCAGCGGCCCTTCCCGGTCATCAAGCACACACAATAGCCCTTCTGACCGATCATTAATCTCCGTCCACTCAATATAGGGGTTTGAAGATCGCCCCCTGTCCAGATAGACATCCGTCAGCAGACGGTTGAGATTAAGGTATCCCGCATTGTTCTGACAGAGCAGAATCATTCGGTGCTGATTCGGAGAACCTGGATGCGCAACCCGGACATCACAGCCAATAATCGGTTTTACTCCGGCTTTCACACAGGACCGGTAAAACTTGACCAGGGCATACATATTGTTCAGATCAGTCAGGGCAACTGCCGGTTGCCCAAACTTCCCACATTGACTCACCAGATCATCAATTCGGACAATGCCATCCGATATCGAATACTCAGAGTGAATATTGAGGTGGACAAACTCTTTCACTGACAAACCATCGACTTAACCGGACCGAAGCTCCTTCTGTGAAAATCGGTGATGCCCAGAGCGTGCAGTGCCTGAATATGATGAACCGTGGGATAGCCTTTGTGTCGATCAAACCCGTACCCGGGGAAACGCTCTGCCAATTCCAGCATATAACGGTCTCTGGCTACTTTCGCAAGAATGGAAGCCGCAGCAATTTCCTCATGCAACTGATCACCTCTGACAATTGCTTCACAGGGGCAATCCACCTCAATCGCATGGCACCCATCTACCCGGACCAGATCAATTTCCCGGCCCAGTCCATTCACCGCATTCTTCATGGCAAGCAGACTTGCCTGCAGTATATTGATCTCGTCAATCACCTGTACAGGCACTTGCTCGACATTCCAGGCAACTGCTCGCTGCTTGATCTCGAGTTCCAATTCACTCCGTCTCTTGTGTGAAAGCTTTTTTGAATCATCCAGACCATGGATTAACTGATCTTGGCTCAGTATTACTGCTGCTGCGAATACGTCACCGGCAATCGGCCCCCTACCCGCTTCATCGACGCCAGCGATCAACACCCGCTTCTACCAAGCATATCTGCGACACACCGTGCAGCCTTCTGACTGGCATTCGTCTGAAGCTGGTGACGCAAGGCACGAAATTCACGCTCAAACCATTTGACCTGTTCCGTATCATTCATCAGTTTTCGAACAGCTTCAAAAATGTGTTCGGCTGTTGCACGACCCTGAATCAGTTCAGGAATCGCTGGCCTGGACAAAAGATGGTTAGGCATTGAATAGTAGTCAACTTTTCTTAGCATGCTGAAAACAACCCAGGTTACCAGAGAAACCTTGTAAACCACGACATGTCGACGCTCCATCAATGCTGCTTCCAAAGAGGCAGTGCCTGAAGCCACCACTGCGAAATCACTCGCTTCCAGTACTTCTCGTGAACGACCATCAAGAAACATGATCGGCAAATCTGCAACTTCTCCAAATTGATCATGAAATACCTGTCGCATTCGAGGGCTTGCAAACGGCAATACAAACCGGAAATTCGGGTCTGATTGAAACAATAACCGAGCTGCTTCAATCATGATCTTGCCATGTCTCAATATCTCATGACTTCGGCTACCCGGCATTAATGCAAGCAGACAATGTCCTTCCTCGACATCCAGGCCCAGCCTGCATCTGGCCTGTTCCCGATCCGGTTTTTGGATCTGGTCAGCAATTGGATGACCGACAAAACTGGCCGGAACCTGATGTTTTTTGTAATAGCTGGCTTCGAACGGAAACAGCACCAGCATTCGATCAATAGCTCGACGAATCTTGCGAATTCGATACTCCCTCCATGCCCATACAGTTGGGCTCACATAATGAACAGTCGGTATTCCACGTTTCTTGAGCCTCCCTGCCAGTGTCAGATTAAAGTCGGGCACATCCACCCCAATAAATACATCGGGGTTTTTTGAAACCAGTTTACTATACACGGAATGTCGAACCCTGAGTATCGAGATCAGGCGGGCGGACAAATCGTCCAGCCCCATCAAGCCGATCTCTCCCATCTCGTACAGTATTTGACATCCCGCTTCGCGCATTCTTGGACCACCCACGCCAATAAAGCAGGCATTCGGATAAAGGGTCTTGAATTCAGAGATAAACCGGGATCCCAAGGCATCTCCCGACAGCTCTCCAGCAACAATACCAACCAGCACTGACCGATCGGAATTCATGCTAAAGGCTTGCTGACGAAGACCCACATCCGTCCGCAATCCTCGTAAACCCAATCTACCTGGTTCGGAAACTCCATCAGCTAGCGAATGATGCCGCGTTTTGAGCAAGTCATAAAATCAGCGAACGAGTGCACATGTTCATCGTCTGAAAGATTACGCATCTTCTCTACTGCGGTGGTCATATCCAGGCCGTTGCGATAAAAAATCCGATAGGCCTGATTCAAGAGCTGGATCGTTTTGCTGTCAAATTCCCGACGTTTGAGCCCGGTGTTATTGATGCCGTGGGGTTCGGCCGGATTACCGGCTGCGACAATGTAGGGCGGAATGTCCTGTAGACATATACAGCCAATACCGGTGATACAGTGCTTCCCGACCCGGCAAAATTGATGGACCAGGGTAAACCCTCCCAAAATGGCATGACTGGCAACCTCAACATGACCGGCAAGGCTTGCCCCATTTGCAAATATGGTTTGGTCACCCAAAATGCAGTCATGAGCAATATGTGTATATGCCATCAGTATATTGTCGTTGCCTATTCGGGTTAGGCCCAGCCCTCCTATCCTAGTGTCGGTTCCCCTGTTGATGGTTGAATATTCACGAATCGTGTTTCGATCGCCGATCAGTAACCGGGTAGGTTCGCCTTCATAGCCCTGATGTTGCGGCATCTCGCCAATTGAACAATACTGGAAAATCCGGTTCGCAACACCGATATCGGTATGCTTGCGAATCATTACATGAGGACCAACCCAGGTATTCCGTCCTATGCTTACGTCTCCTTCAATAATTGAATAGGGCCCAACAACGACCCCATCGCCAAGATTCGCCGAAGGATCAATAATCGCTGATGGATGAATGTCAGCCATCTTCCGACACAACCTGGTAGGTGAATATCACTTCAGCCACTGCCGCAACGTTCTCATCAACCGTAGCTGTCGTCTGATACTTCCAGATCCGGCGCTTGTAGTTGGACCAATTGACACTAAGCATCAGGGAGTCTCCTGGCTCTACCTGCTTCTTGAACCGAACATGGTCGATGCCCGCAAACAGAAAAACAATCTCATCATTGACCTCATCCCCCATATCCAGAGCAGCGTGGATAGCCGAGGCCTGAGCCAGTGCCTCCAGAATCAGCACTCCCGGGAAAACTGGATGCTCCGGAAAATGCCCCTGAAAGAACGGCTCATTCACCGTCACATTCTTCAGTGCAGTCAATGATTCCCCATGCCGATAATCAAGCACACGGTCTACGAGCAGAAATGGATAACGGTGGGGCAGGATTTTCCTGATTTTATGGATATCGATATTCTTGCGGCCTGTCATGTTTTTCTCCCTCTATCGTTGCGATAGCGCCTCGTTGTCATGGCTTACTTTTACGGTCATTCGGGACTGGAGTGATTTCTCGGATTTCGCTCTAATCGACCCAGCCTCCTAAGCATTGCAAGGTTCTTTCGCCAGACCCCCGCAGGCTGGGCAGGAATCATTGATGCATATTCTCCCGGCTCAACAATGTTTTTGGATACCAGTGTATTGGCCAGAATATCGACATTGTCCGCGATCTCTAGATGACCCAGAATAGCGGCCCTGCCACCAATCCGGCAATTGGCTCCGATTCTGGTACTTCCCGCTATACCGACACAGCCGGCAATGGCAGTATTTTCACCAATTCGCACATTGTGTGCGACCTGAATCTGGTTATCGAGTTTCACGCCGTCGGCGATTACCGTATTCTCAAGCGAGCCCCGGTCAATTGTCGTATTGGCGCCTATATCAACATGATCACCCACCTTAACTCCTCCTAGATGTTCGATCCTCTGCCAATACTTGCCATTTCTCGCATAACCAAAACCGGAAGAGCCAATCACTGCTCCGGGAGATATCACGCAGTCACAACCGATAATGGCAGGGCCCGTTATCACAGCACGGTCTTCAATCACCGTTCTGGACTTGATCAACACCTCATCGCCAATATATACGCCTGACCCGATTGTTACACCATGCTGAATAACGGCTTGATCACCAACCACGGAAAATGGACCGATACCTACATCACCAGCGATCGATGCCGTCCCGGAAACGGTAGCATGAGGGGAAATACTCCGGTTCCGACTGTTGTACCTGACAAATAGCTGACTGGCCCAGGCATAGGCAAGGTAGGGATCTTCAACGACTATCCGGTTGGTTGGGAATAGTTCAACATGCTTGGCTTTGAGAATAACCGCTCCAGCCTTGGTTGTCGGCTTATTCTGGTTGGACCCACCGGTATAAAAAGTCAACGACCGGCTTGAAGCTGTGCGTATGCCATTTAACGAGTCGACAGTGAAATCCGCATCACCCAGCAATTGACCGCCTACCTTCTGCGCAATGGTCGCCAAGGTTATCATTACAGCAATCCAGAATGTCTAGAATACCAAACGAGTGATTCGCTTCCTCACGAATCACTACCCTCCTCAAACATGCGTTCAAGTTCACGCAGAATCATGTCAGTCAAATCAATATTACTGCTCGCATAGACCACTTGTTGAAGCACCAGATCAATCTCTCGCTCGCGGGCAATCCGAAAAATCACCTCGGTAATCATTTCTTCTAGCTGGGCTATCCCCTGATTGCGCTTTCTACTGTAGTCATCATTGTAAATTTCCTGTTCCCTACGCAAGGAACGCTGCAAATCAGTCAACTCCTGCAGTTTGGCATCAACCTCCTCCGAGGTCATTAACAACGAATTCTTTTTGAGATCTGCTTCTTCGGCAACAAAGCTATCCATGCGCCGTTGCAAATCCTGTCTTCTGACCCCAAACTCCTCTTCGAGCTTCTGGATCTCGACCTTGCCCTGTGGCGATTCATCAATCAGTCTCAGCGCATCAACATAGGCTATGCTCTGAGCCATGAGCTGGGTTGGGAGTGCCAGCATTCCAATACACAATATGAAGGTGAGCCTGAAAATCGATTTCATAATTTACGGATACCGAGGTCAATAAGTGATTATTAAGAACGAAACTGGCGAGGATATCAATTTTATCGGAATACCGTTCCTAACGAGATTTGCAATTCCTGAGTTTCATCCCCATCTTCCTCGTTAAGTGGCACGCCATAGCTGATGGTCAATGGACCAATTGCCGAAAACCAGTTGAAAAACATTCCTGCAGAATAACGCATATCGCCAAATTCTACGGAATCATTAGCGGCCCACACCCAACCACCATCAGAAAACAGGCCAAACCGTTTGTCTTTGGCTTCTGCTCCAAAAGTTGGGAACAGCAACTCGGCATTCAATAACAGACGTTTGCTGCCGCCAGTCGGTCTGGGCGTGATGCCGGCGTTTTCCATTTGCTCTGCTTCCGGTCTGGATTTGGGGCCGAGCGAACGGGAGCCATATCCCCGGACCGTTCTTGATCCTCCAGCAAAATAATTCTTGAAAAACGGCAGGCCTCCGTTATCTGCAGTCTCGCCATAACCATCTCCATATCCAAGACTCAAACCGCCCTTAAAAGACATCCTGTTAAAGGGAATGTAGTAGGAACCCTGCAAGTTTATCTTGTAATACTCAAAATCACTTCCCGGGATACTCCATTCCAGGCTGGCAAGACCTGTACTGCCGGCGGTTGGGAAGAAAAAATCGTTTCGACTGTCACGAAAGATACCCGCACTGACGGTCAACTGCTCGGGGGCCGGGTACTGTTCAATCACCCTTGTGAATTCAAACGGGGTCTGGGCATTCGATTCAAGTTCAAGATTCTCAAAAGCCAGCCCAATGTTGAATGAATCGGTTTCCGAAATTGGTATCCGGTAGTCCACGCCAATGGAGTCAGATGACAGTATATATTCCGCCGTATCGATATCGCTGGAATCAACATCCCGGGTTTCCAGGCTGATCTTGCGGCTGATCCCGTCCCTCGTCAGGTAAGGGTTGGTGTATGCAATGGAAATCTCTTCGACAGCATCTGAATTGTTGAACACGAGATCAAGTTCCCTGCCAGTGCCGAACAGGTTGCGTTGCTGGAATTGAAGGCCAAACAATACACCGTCATCGTCAGAATATCCGACTGATGCAAGTGCCGACCCTGTTGAACGCTCCTTGACCACCACCTGCAGGTCAACCTGTTCCCGAGTACCCGGAACCGGGATGGTTTCGATCGTAACCGACTCGAACAAGCCCAAACGCTGTATGCGGCCTTTTGAAATGTTGATCAGGGCTGAAGAATACCAGGCTCCTTCGAGTTGGCGCAACTCCCTTCGGATAACCTCATCCCGGGTATAGCGATTGCCGAAAATATCAATGATTCGCACGTAGACCCGGCGGTTTTCAACTACCGTAATCACCGTGTCTATGGTCAGAGTTTCTTCCTGAACGACCGACTGCACGCGAATGTCGTGAAAGGGAAATCCCTTTGCCGAAAAATAATCCGAGATGGCGCTTTGTGATGTGCCGATCCTGGCTCGCGAAAATACATCCCCGGGATCCATAGCGACGAGCGAGTGGACTTCCTCTTTATCGACCTCTGACACTCCTTCAATGGAAGTTTCGCCGAATGTATACTGCTCACCTTCGTCAAGTACGATGTTAATGAATATGTCCTGCCTATTCGGGCTGATCTCCACCGAGGATGAAATCATCTCAAAATCATAATACCCGCGATTGAGATAGAACGCCCGAATGCTTTCAATATCGGCTTCCAGCTGTTGCTTGGAATACTGGTCTTTTCTGGAAAACAGGTTGAATCCGCGTTTGCTTTTCAGACGCATTTCATCCAACACGTCATCCAGATCCTCTTTTTCAACACCAATAATGCTAATCTGCTTGATACGGGCTTCCCGCCCCTCATTGACGTCAATGGTCAAATCGACCCGGTTGTCATCAAGGTTCCTGACCGACGTCGCTACTGACGCCGAATACTGGCCCAGTGAATGGTAGGTATTTTGCAGACCCCGCTCAAAATCATTCAGGGCAGGTTGCCGGAAGATACGACCCTCGACCAGCCCTGCATTCATGAGGCCTTGTTCAATGTCCTCAGTCTTGATTTCCCGATTACCACTGATAGTGACGGTCCTGATTGAGGGGCGCTCGATGACCTTGACCACCAATGTGGTTCCGTCCTGTTCCAGTTGAACATCCTGGAAGAAACCGGTTCCGAACAGTTCCTTGATGCTAAGGCGGGTTTCTTCTTCATCAACTTCATCGCCTACCTTGAGAGGCAGGTAGTTAAACACCGTCCCCTCTTCCAGGCGGGTTAGCCCTTCTACCCGGATATCGGTAATTACAAAAGGTTCAATGGCATGCACCAGCCCTGCCAGGGCGAGAGAAGCTGCCAGCAACATGAATGGTCTTTTCATACTTTCGCCTGTTCCTTGACGCCGGGACCAAGACCCGGAGGACTGGACTTCAAGGCCACTCCCGTGCAAACCATTCCCATAGTCATCCGCTGGATTAGCCCGAATTCGGGTCCGTCGCCTGATGTCAGAGTCATAATTTCCTGGCAAATGGAAGCCAACCTTAAAACAATCGCATTATATCGTTATAAAACGCCAGAATGGTCAAAAATACAATAGCCGATATTCCGATTTTCTGGCCGAACAGCATCGCTTCTTCCGAAGGCTTTTTGCCGGTGATTCCTTCATAAAGGAAATACATCAGGTGTCCCCCGTCAAGAACGGGTATCGGCAACAGGTTGAGCAAGCCAAGACTGATACTGATCAAGGCAAGAAAAGACAGGAACTCGGTCACTCCGTTCTCCGCAGTCCGCCCAGCGACCCTCGCGATGGTAATCGGCCCGGATAAATTTTCGGCAGACATTCTTGCGGTGATCATCCTGCCGATTGACTTCAGGGTCACAACGGTCAACAGGTAGCCTTGTTCAACCGATTGCCATATCGATTCAACGGGTCCGAGCCGAAATATCATGCCTTCTGGTTCGGGGCGGTAAACCCCAATTCGACCCTGGCGAGCACCGTCTACATCAATGATGTCCGGCACGATCGTGATCTCAAACTCGTTATCGCCACGCATCACCATCAAAACAACTTGTTCTCCCGGCCGTTCGGCAATTGTGCTGGCCAACTCGACCCAGTCATCAATCTCCTGATTGTCGATGGCAGTGACGATATCACCCGAAATCAGGCCAGCCCGCTCGGCTGGCATGCCGACAACCGGATCGACAATTCTGGCAGGCGGCGGTGGTGGCCCGATACCCATAATCGAAGTTATCGGCAGTCCCGCCAGCCTTTGCTGGTCAAGAAGCCCGAAGTCCACCTCAATTTCCCTGACGCTGTTCTCGGATGTTTCAACCAGGAACCCTGTTTTACGACCCTGCATCGCCCGATTCATGAGATACAGCTGGTGTTGACGCCAGGCCTTGACCGGACGGCCATCGATTTGCACCAATCGATCACCCAACTGAAAGCCTGCTTGCTCCGCCATGGATTGTTCCAGGATTTGCCCAACCACTGGCGGGTAGTCCCGGTTGCCAATCATTAATGCCAGCCAAATTGCAAGGATTGCAAACAGAAAATTGAACGCCGGGCCAGCGAATACAATCAACGAGCGTGCCGTTAGGGATTTGCTGTTGAATTCCAGCTCCCGCTCATGCTCGGGAATTGGACCTTCCCGCTCATCCAGCATCTTGACATAGCCACCTAACGGGATTATGCCAATCGAGTATTCTGTAGGATCATTTTTTCTGTGCCAGGTCAGAATGGGCTTGCCGAAGCCAATCGAGAATTTGAGGACTTTCACGCCACACTTTCGAGCAACCCAGAAATGCCCGAACTCATGTACGCCAACAAGAATGACGATCGCAAGGACAAATGCGAAAATCGTGTAAACAATGCCTTCCAAGATTCTGTACCTGCCTTTTGCGTCAACTCGGTTGAGATGTCATTGATCGCTTCTGGAGCATTGACTGACAAAACGCCCGGGCCTCGCTGTCCGCTTTCAGTGATCGTTCGAGATCGACCTGATCGTCGATGGATGCATTCTCAACCGCTACCTCAACCATGTTCACAATCTCATCGAAACGAATCTTGTAATCCAGAAATGCATCAACCGCAATCTCGTTCGCCGCATTCATCACGGTCGGAGCGGTGCCTCCCCGCTCAGCCACTTCCCGGGCAAGTCGCAATGCTGGAAACCGAACTGGGTCCGGGCGGGTAAAATCAAAGCCAGCGATCTCACTGAATACAGGTGCGTCCACACCCGATTCAATCCGCTCCGGCCATCCCAGAGCATTGGCAATCGGAATTCTCATGTCCGGTCTGCCCATCTGGGCAATCACGGATCCATCAAGATATTCAACCATGGAATGAATAATGCTCTGTGGGTGAATAACGATCTCTACCTGCTTGTGGCTGACGCCAAATAGACAACAGACTTCTATCAACTCCAGCGCCTTGTTCATCATGGTTGCGGAATCAACAGAAATCTTCTTGCCCATATCCCAGTTGGGATGGGCAATGGCCTGTTCCGGGGTTACCTCTGACATTATATCAAGATCAATGGTGCGAAGTGGACCGCCTGAACCCGTGAGTAGAATTTTTCGCACTCCCATCTCATTTGTAATGCGGGGCGATCCCAGTTTTTCCAAGCTGCCAGTCCTCGGCAAACACTGGAATATTGCATTATGTTCACTATCTACCGGCAACAGCAGGGATCCATGTTCCCGAGCGAGATGAACAATATATTCACCCAGCATCACCAATGGCTCCTTGTTGGCCAGCAATTGTCGTTTTCCGGATCTAGCGGCAGTGATGACCGGTTGCAGTCCTGCAGCTCCAACAATACCGTTGATGATTGATTCTGCTGGCCCGCAAGCGATGCTCTTTATTCCCTGTTCACCCGAGAGTACCTCAATATCCAGCCCGGCATGCCTGATACGATGGTCGAGAACTTCCGCCGCAGCCTCGTCTGACATGGCAACCGTCTGTGGAGAAAACCGGACACATTGCTCATAAATCCTCTCCACGCTGTTTCTTGCAGACAGGGCAACCACATGGAAACGATCAGAATGACGAGACACCACATCCAGGGCTGACTGACCGATTGACCCGGTCGATCCCAGGATTGCAACACCAATCGTCATCGGACCAGCGACCATCCTGCGGCCACTATGGGCAAGGCTGCAATCATGCCGTCAATACGATCAAGGATTCCACCGTGACCGGGGAGAATTCGTCCGCTGTCCTTGACTCCGGCAATCCGTTTGAGACGACTCTCGTACAAATCGCCAATCACGCTGACGATGGCGATGACCAGCCCCAGACCAATCCAATACAATAATTGACCTTCACCTAGTTCAAGTATTGCAAAACCGGCAATCCAAGCCAGGGCAAGGGTACCGACCACACCGCCAAAAACGCCTTCGATGGTCTTGCCGGGACTCAACTCAGACACCAGCTTTCGATGACCAAAACTCTTACCGGCGAGGTATGCAAAACTATCCGCCGCCCAGACCATCAATAGCACCGAAATCACGAACAGCGGACCAACATTTGCCCAGCTGTGAATCAGCACCAGTGCAGACCATGCACCAGACATCAAGATCAGTCCCACCACATATGAATTTATCACACTATGGAAGGGGTCCATTTTGTTGGCGATGAGATCAATTCCGATGACAACCCATACGAGACTCGAGAGCACGCACAGGGTCATGAGAAGGTCTGGATATTCGCGACCCCAGAAAACCAGCGCAGCAATCGGAATAATTGACAATAGAAACCCTGCAAGGCCCTGTTTTTTCAGCGTAGACCACTCCCAAAGACCCAGAACTACGACACATCCACAAATCAGGTCAAACCCGGAATCACCAACGGTGAGAACCAGCGTGATCACGGCAAATGCCAGTACAGCGGCCGTGATGATGCGTGGCCAGTTCACGCGCTTTCCTTAATCTGCCGCTCT
>VXPI01000303.1 GCA_009839585.1 Gammaproteobacteria bacterium | reverse complement strand
CCGTACATTGTTCCGGTCGCAATCATGGCACCGAATTGTGGTAGACGAGGCACAAAACATCAAGAACCCCGACTCCGCTCAAACCCGGGCGATCTGTTCACTGAAATCGACTCATCGATTGATTCTTACGGGAACCCCCGTAGAAAACCGTCTTATGGACCTGTGGTCTCTGTTTAACTTCCTGACTCCCGGTTATCTTGGCAAGAAAACCGGATTCAGAAAGGCCTATGAACTGCCGATTCAAAAGGACCGTGATCCAGTCAAGACAAGGCAGTTACAAAAACTGGCGCATCCATTTATTCTTCGACGCATGAAAACGGACCCCAGCATTATTAACGATCTTCCTGAAAAAGTTGAGCAAAAGGTTTACTGCAATCTGACCAGGGAGCAGGCCTCGCTCTACGAGGCGGTCGTAAAGGAAGTGGAGCGACAGCTGGAAAGTGTCGATGGTATGGAACGGCGGGGAATAATGCTCGCTACCCTGATGAAGCTCAAACAGATATGCAATCACCCAAATCAGTTTTTGCAGGATGAAAGTGCCTTTGAACAAACCCGTTCACACAAGCTCTCGCGTCTTAATGAGATGGTTGAGGAAGCGCTTGCGGAATCATCCAGTATGCTGGTCTTTACCCAGTTTACGGAACTGGGCGCACAGCTCGAGGAATTTTTGCGTAATCATCATCATTGCCCAGTTCATTACCTGCATGGTGGAACCAGCCGCAAGAAACGTCAGCGCATGATTGAAGGGTTTCAGGATACCGATACCCCAGCGGGTATATTCATCCTTTCCTTGAAAGCGGGCGGGGTCGGAATTACCCTGACCCGGGCGAATCATGTTTTTCACTTTGACCGCTGGTGGAACCCGGCGGTAGAAAATCAGGCTACGGACCGGGTATATCGTATTGGACAAAAGCAATCGGTGTTTGTCCATAAAATGATCACATTGGGAACACTGGAAGAAAGAATCGATCAGATGATCGAAGACAAGCGTGCACTGGCAGACAGCGTAATCGGAAGTGATGAAAACTGGTTGACCGAAATTGATAACGATCAATTTCGACAACTCATCTCCCTGAATCGTAAAGCCATCATGGAGGATTCATGACGCGGGCGGCCCGGACCTGGTGGGGAGAGAAATTTCTGGATGTGCTGGAGCATTGCATGGACGTCGGGCGACTGAAGCGCGGCCGGGCATATTCGGGCGAGAGTCGTTTGCTTGAGTTTTCGATTAACGGCCATCAAGTCAAGGGCAAGGTGCGGGGCAATGTGAATCATTATTTTGGTGTGTACGAAGAACCCCGCTACAATGTTTCGGTATCCCTGAAACAGTTTTCCGACAGGGATTGGGAAAGGATAATCTTAGACATTACCCACAATGCTGCAGCACTATCGCAATTGCTGCTTGATGAAATGCCGTCCAATATTGAACAGGTATTTTCCTCGAGAAACCTTTCCCTGCTCCCGTCAAAACCCTCGGATATAGTCAGCAAATGCTCATGCCCGGATGATGCTTCTCCGTGCAAGCATGTGGCTGGCATTTACTACAAGATTGCATCCATGCTGGATCGTTCCCCGTTTCTTGCGTTCCAGTTGCGAGGCATGCTGTTCGATGAATTGCGGCATGTTTTGGCAGAATCTGATTTGGGTCACGTTCTGATTCATCAAATGAAGACTCATGATCACAATCCGGAATATCAGTCCAACCGCTATCCATCCCCGATTCGCAATTCCGAAAAATATACTGATCTACAATCCTTTTGGCGAGGGTACAACCCCCTTCCTGATCTGGACCACGCCAGCAACGAGCACGTAACCCCGGCTATCTTGATCAAGAAGGGGGGAGATTACCCGGGTTTCTGGGGGCATAACAAGCCATTGATTGAGATTATGGAACCCATCTATGAACGAGTGGTCAAACAAAACCGAAGTTCAATTTGAGTTACACGGAACGTTGCCCGCTACGTTGTTCCTTCGAACTTCGGTATCCAGCCTCAATTCGCAAGATGGAAAACACGGGCTGGCAGAGTACTTGATTGTCGGAGGGCATCCAATGCAGGTGCCTGACTCGTAGTCGATTGCAGGAGAAAGCCGGAAATGAGCAATCTCTGTGTTGCCAGAATGCATTCATGCCGGCAATCTAGATATCTAGAACGATTTATCAGCAATCCTCGCGGAGGGTTGTCTTTCCCTCAATACTGAAAAATGTTTCCCATTGAGTAATGTCCACTGACCAGGTAATGCTGTTTTCCCTGCTAGCGGTTCTGTTCGGGCTACTGGTATGGGGGCGAATTCGCTATGATCTCATCGCATTCGGCGGTTTGATGCTGGCGGTTATATTGGGCATAGTGCCGGCCAATCAGGCTTTCACGGGGTTCAGCCATCCTGCTACCGTGATCATTGCACTGGTACTGGTGGTGAGTACCGGTCTGCTGAAGTCAGGAGCCATAGAACTGGTTGCCCGGTATGTGGTGAAAACCGGTCGTTCGCTATTTCTTCACATTACTGTAATGTCGACGGTTACGGCCATGCTCTCGGCGATCATGAATAACGTTGCCGCTCTTGCGATGATGATTCCGGTCGACATGGGCATGGCAGACAAGGAAAAGCGCAAGCCGGGTCTGACCTTGATGCCATTGTCATTCGCTTCGATTCTGGGCGGATTGATTACTCTCATTGGAACACCTCCCAACATCATTATTGCAAGTTTTCGCGAGCAAGCCCTGGGAGAGTCATTTGGCATGTTTGATTACGCACCGGTCGGGCTTGCTGTTGCGGTTGCGGGAGTGCTATTTGTGGCCTTGATCGGTTGGCGGCTCATTCCCGTAGACAAATCACAAACCGGCCAGAAGAATTTGTCCGCAGTCAGGGAATATGTTGCAGAAATCCGGGTTGCAGAGAAGTCAAGGGTTATCGGGATGACTATTGAGGCGTTGAACAAGGCGAATCAAGACACGGATATCGAGATCATCGGACTTTCAAGAAGAGGAAAGCGGTTTCCCGGTCAAGCCGTGGATGAGGAAATCGCCGAAAGGGATATCCTGGTAATTCGAGCCATGGCTGACAATATTGACGCATTTGTTGGCGAGAATCAGCTGGAATATGTTGGTTCCGAAAAACATGAGTCCCTAATCGGCGGGGATTTATCCCTAATTGAAGTGGTGGTACCTGAGCATGCTTATATTGCAGGCCGTAATGCTTTGGATCTTCGACTCCTGCAACGACACGGGGTGAATCTACTTGGGATATCCAGACAGGGTGTGCCTTTTGAGCAGAGTGTGAGACAGCTGACCATCCGGGCCGGCGATGTATTGCTTCTTCTTGGCCCGACCGGCAATCTTCACGATGTAGCTACCAGGGTGGGTGGTATGCCTTTGCAGGAGAGGGACTTTTTGGTAGCCCAGCGCCATAAGGCGGAATTGACGGTGTTTGTGTTTGCTGTGGCGATTGTCCTGGTGGTCCTGGGCTATGTTGACCTGGCAGTTGCCCTGGGTATCGTGAGCCTGTTCATGATTGCCTTCAAGATCGTACCGATACGGGACCTCTACGAAACCATTGAATGGCCGGTTATCGTGTTGTTGGGGTCATTAATTCCAATTGGTGCTGCCTTTGAAGCATCAGGAGGGTCAGATCTGGTTGCACAGGCGATCATTGGCTTTTCTGACAATTTCGGTCCGCTACTGGTTCTGGCGTTGCTTATGGTGTTCACCATGACATTGTCAGATTTACTCGATAACACGGCGACGGCCGTTATGGCTGCCCCGGTTGCGCTGGAAATAGCGAATGCCCTGAATCAGAACCCTGATCCGTTTTTGATGGCGGTCGCGATATCAGCTTCGTGCGCATTCCTGACGCCAATTGGCCACAAGAACAATACCTTGATCATGGCTCCGGGAGGCTATCGTTTTGGAGATTACTGGCGGATGGGTTTGCCGTTGGAGATTATCGTCATACTGGTTTCGGTTCCGATGATTGCATGGGTCTGGCCATTGACGGGATAAACCAGTCTGAAAAGGCAGTGTTTAACGTTGATTGTGACTACTCGCCAGGAACCCCAGCCACAATAATGGACCTGCCCCATCCATTGTCAACGGCATCGATGCGGTGGTCCGGGATGTAACCGCCTTCACCTCGCTGGACGAGGCCTTTGCGATTGTCCGTTTCACGCCTCGCGGACACGTTGTCGCCGCTTGGGCATGGTGCCCGGATCGGTCTTGAACAGGTCCTGGCCGCAGACCGTCCTGGTAGCGATTGCTGGCATTCGCCGAAGTCAGTCTTCAAAAAAAATGCCGTTTCGAGGCAGGGATGCACTCGCCCAAAAACCGCTTAGCCAGGGTATTATTACAAGGCAACGCAAAGGGTGGTTATTTTGAAATAAGATGTTGTGCCCTAATCTCAAATTAGAGACTTGTCTGTCCGCTGTGGGCCCGGATTTCGGCGGTGTGGGTGCGGGAAATGCCGGGAAATGGCCCGGCAGGCGGGATTTGGGCGAACGTATTCGTAGCATTGCAAAAGGTAACATATATGCTACTATATGGGGCATGCGATAGAGGCTATAGAATACCGGGATGCTGATGAAACAGCCCGTATGCCAAATGGTTCGATCGTCTGAATGTGGCCGCTGCGGTCAAGGTGGCAATGGCAGTCTATCGGATGGGGTAGGGTAATTTCCTCTAACGTGAAAGGTGTTGGTGCTGGCGTTTATGAGTATCGAATTGATTTTGGTCCTGACTATCGGGCCTACTTCGGCAAGGACGGAGACCGGTTGGTGATTTTACTTGCGGGTGGAACCAAGAAACGCCAAGATATGGATATTGCTACTGCGAAAGGGCATTGACGCGACTATAAGCTCCGAAAACGTCAAGAGGTGACTTGATGACTTTAACGAAAGATTTTAAGGACACCATACAGGTACGAGCCCAACGGGATCCGTCGTTTCGCAAGGGCCTGCTACAAGAAGGGGTCGAATGCCTGCTTGCTGGTGATGTCGATATCGGAAAGGCGGTATTGCGTGATTACATCAATGCGACGATTGGGTTTGAGGAACTTTCTCTGGTTTTCAAGAAGTCGAGCAAGAGTTTCATGCGTATGTTCGGGCCAAAAGGAAATCCCCAGGCGAGCAATCTGTTCGCAGTGATCCAATACCTGCAGGAGCAGGAGGGGATTCACCTGGAAGTCAAAGCCCGGAAAGTTGCCTAAGGTGATCTATATCAATGTTCATCGGAAATTTTTCGAACACTTCGGATGGCTTTATGAGCATGGTGTTTTTTATTGGCCGTGTAAAGCGCAAGACCCGAATTTAGAATCTTGCGCTTTCAGAAGATCAACGAGAAAACAAGAAATATTGTCATCGAATGTCCTCTTTATGTTTGATGACTAGTAGCTATACTGATAAACCAAAATCTTACGCAAGGCATTGACGTTTTTTTACAACATATTTCATTAATATTAGGAGTGATGCAAGTGGCAATTGAACGGACATTTTCAATAGTCAAGCCCGATGCAGTGGCAAGCAACCAGATCGGCAGGATTTGCCAGCGATTTGAAGATGCTGGTCTCAAAATCGTGGCATCAAGAATGCTGCACATGACACGGCAGCAGGCAGAAGAATTCTACCTGGTCCACAAGGAGCGCCCGTTCTACGGAGAACTGGTCGAATTCATGACTTCGGGGCCGGTAATGGTTCAGGTACTGGAGGGCGAGGATGCCATTTCAAGAAACCGTCAGGTGATGGGGGCCACTAACCCGGCCGATGCGGCACCCGGAACCATCCGGGCGGATTTTGCAACCGATGTTCAGGAGAATGCGGTACATGGGTCGGATTCTCCAGAGACCGCAGAACAGGAAATTGCATTCTTTTTCGATACTTCCCAGATTTGCAAGAGAACCCGCTGATCCAGTCTACTCCCGATTGATCCTGCATGCCATGAACTCCACACAAAACCTGCTTTGTCTGGACCGCTCCGGCCTCGAGCTGTTTTTCGAGAATATGGGGGAGAAGCCTTTTCGAGCGAGGCAGCTTCTGAAATGGGTTTATCAGAGAGACATACAGTCGTTTTCATCAATGACCGATCTCAGCAAACCGCTCAGACTCCTGCTGGAAAACAAGGCGCAACTGGCCCTGCCTGAAATCATTAGCCAGGAGGCATCGGCGGATGGAACGGTTAAGTGGCTGGTCAAGCTGCATGACGGAAACTGCATCGAAACGGTCTATATACCGGAACCTGATCGAGGAACACTGTGTGTCTCTTCGCAAGTCGGCTGCAGTCTGAATTGCACATTTTGTGCAACAGCTCGACAGGGTTTCAATCGCAATCTGGATGCGGGCGAAATCATTTCCCAGGTGATGTTGGCCAACCGGGCCTTGAGTACTGACCCAGAACTGGGGGCAAACCCGACTCTCCATTTCCAGGAGAGACCGGTTACCAACGTAGTCATGATGGGTATGGGGGAGCCACTGTTAAATCTGGATAACGTCATAGCGGCGATGCACTTGATGATGGATGATTGCTCGTTTGGCTTGTCAAGACGAAGGGTAACGCTAAGCACCGCAGGACATGTACCGGGCATAGATGCTCTGGCTAAGCGTTGCCGGGTATCGCTGGCGGTTTCCCTGCATGCCCCGAATGATGAACTTCGCTCACAACTGGTACCCCTCAATCGAAAATATCCGATCAAGGTATTGCTCGACAGCTGCCGCCGTTACTGTCATTTGGGCAACCGCATGAGAGTGACTTTTGAATATGTCATGTTGCAGGGTGTCAATGATGACATGAAGCATGCCCGGCAATTGGCGGGATTGTTGCAGGACGTAGCCTGCAAGGTGAACCTGATTCCCTTCAATCCGTATTCGGGCATTCCCTATAAACGATCAACCCCTGACCAGATTGAACGTTTCAGCGAGGAATTGCGCAACCGAAACATTTTTGTCATCACGCGCAAGACCCGGGGAGATGACATTGAAGCTGCCTGTGGGCAATTGGCGGGAGATTTCGCGGACCGAACACAACGCTCCCAACGTGTATCAATGCAACAGGTCGCGGTATCCTAGAATCAGAATGCGTCTATCTTGATTGAACGTGTCAATCAAAATCGAACCTGATCCTCCAAAAAACAACTGCAAGACAGATATTAGCGCAATGAGGAACATACAGTCTGTTCGTGGCATGAATGATCTGCTCCCTGATCAGACAGCAGTATGGCATCGGGTAGAAGCCGTTTTGCGTGAAGTCTCTGAAAAATACGGATATCAGGAAATACGTACTCCGGTGGTTGAGAAGACCGCTCTATTCACCCAATCCATAGGTGATCAGACCGATATTGTCGAGAAGGAAATGTACACCTTCGTGGATGCCGGTGAAGAAAGTCTAACTCTACGTCCAGAGTCGACTGCCAGCACGGTCCGTGCCTGTATTCAGCATGGCTTGATACACAATCGCCAGATCCGGTTATGGTATATGGGGCCAATGTTTCGGCGCGAACGCCCACAACGTGGTCGATACCGTCAATTTCACCAGTTTGGTGTTGAGGCTCTTGGCTGGCCGGGTCCGGATATTGATGGTGAAATTATCAGGATTGGCGAGCGAATATGGAAAGAACTGGGCATACAGGGAATAATTCTTGAAATCAATACACTCGGTTCAGAGAGATCGAGAACGGCTTATCGTCAGGCACTGACTGGCTTCCTGACTGAAAATACCGATAGTCTCGATGAAGTTAGCCTGAGAAGACTGCACACCAATCCCCTCCGGATACTTGACAGCAAAAATCCGCAGATCCAGGCAATCCTCAAGGATGCACCGGTACTTCAGGATTTCATGGAAGCCAATGAACAAGAGCATTTTGAATCATTGTGCAATTCACTTGCACAGTCAGGAATTTCTTATCGGATCAATCCGAGGCTGGTTCGAGGACTGGACTACTATAGCGGCACGGTATTTGAGTGGATAACGGATCGGCTTGGGGCACAATCTGCCGTCTGTGCGGGCGGTAGATATGATAAACTCATTACAAACAGGGGAGGAAAAGATACCCCGGCGGTCGGTTTCGCAATGGGCCTGGAGCGACTGATAGAGCTAGCCATGCTCCAGAGTGAAAAAGTTGAAGCGCAACCGGTTCATGCCTACATGATTGATCTGACAGACAGCTCCGAAGTCACAATCCGGATTGCTGAAAAACTTCGAGACAAGGGTCTGAATGTTATCGAGCATTGCGGAGAGGGAAAACTTGGAAATCAATTAAAAAAAGCGGATCAATCGGGTGCTGCACTGGCCTTGATTCGCGGGCAGGATGAGGCCGAATCAGGTGTGATCCAGTTGAAACACCTTCGAGAGAACAAACCACACTCCAATGTGCCTGTTGAAGAGGTCGTAGAACAATGTGTGAAAACCCTGATGTGACATTACATTGAACAAGAAAAAATCCATATCAAGAGTTGAAGAACTGAAGCTGGCCGATGGCGATGACCTTGCCCGGGCAAAGGTATTGTGGCATGAATGGGGCAAGCCTGTCGTGATTGCGGTTGCCTTGGGGTTTGCCAGTATTGGCGGTTTCAACTATTGGCAGCACTATCAGGCGCAGAATTCGGAGTCAGCCTCCCTGTTGTATGAGCAGGTCCTGAACAGTGAGGATGCGGATTCCGCAAGGGAGGATCTAGAGATGCTGAAGAATGAACATTCTTCTTTGGCTTATTCCCAGTTAGCGGCCATGTTGATGGCCAGGCTGTTGATTGAGGAAAACAGGATTACTGAGGCTGCGACTGAACTCCGCTGGGCTGTTGAGCAGTCAAACGATGAGCAAATCACCCACATCGCCAGATTGCGCTTGTCCGCAGTCATGTTGTCAGTGGGAGAATATGATGAGGTTTTGGGCCTGGTTGCTGGAGTAGACAAGGATGTGTTTCAATCACGCTATCAGGAATTACTGGGCGATGCCTATGCACTTCGCAACCAGAATGCAGACATGGAGTTAGCCAGAGAAGCCTATCAGGCTAGTCTGGATGCCGAAAATGATTACTTCAATCGACAGGAATTCGTACGAGCCAAACTCGATAATCTATGAATCAGCAGAAAAAAACAGTTGCTGCCTTGCTTTGTGCGGTATTTTTGCTATCAGCATGTGCGTCCGATAAAGCCCCCAAACCGACAGTGTGGGGACGATTTCAGGAACCGGTCAAATCTGTTGAACTCTCACCGGATGCCGGTGTCGACGAAATAAATATCCTCTGGCAGCGAAGCCTCCCCGGAGATTCTATAAGTCGATATGCCCAATTGACACCCGCATTTACCAGTGATGTCGTGGTTGCGGCAAGTCCTTCCGGAAATGTCCGGAAAATCGATTCGGTATCAGGTCAGGCTGAATGGACTGCCGGCCTTGATGCACCGATCAGTTTTGCGGTTGGAGTCGGTGGCAACATTGCGGTAGTCGGACATGTGAATGGAGAGGTTACGGCATTGAATGTCGATACTGGCGAGGTCGTATGGTCCAGTGCCGTCAAATACCAGATTTCGGCAATTCCCGCAGTATCCGGAGAAGCCGTAGTGATCAGAACCTCAGACGGGCGTATCATCGGTCTTGATCCAGATGACGGTGAACAGCGCTGGATTCTTGAAACTGAGCGCCCCGGACTGACGATGCAGGGCGATTCCCAGCCAGTACTGGAACAGGATATCATGCTAGTCGGCCTGGGAAATGGCAAGTTGCTGGTTGGCAACTCGATAACCGGCCGACTTGGCTGGGAAGTCGATATTGGTATTGCCGGTGGCCGCAATGACATTGAAAGAATCAATGATGTCGATTCACCGCCAGTCTTGAGTGGAACCATCGCCTATGCAGCGGCCTTTCACGGATATGTGAAGTCCATAAACCTGAATTCCACTGAAACAATCTGGCAAACCCAATATTCCACAAGACTGCCCATGGCTTTGGGTGAAAAGAACTTGTATGTGGTTTCCGGTTTGGGGGAACTGGCTGCCTTGGATATTGAAACCGGCAATATTGCCTGGAAACAGGAGATGTTTCGTGGGCACGGCATAAGCCCCCCGGTAGTTCTCGATGGCCGTGTTGTCATCGGCGATTCAAAAGGCCGCTTACACAGCCTTGATCCCCTATCGGGCCAGCTGATTGATACTCAGGAATTATTTTCCGGTGCGGTCCTTGCAATCGTGGAAAATGGTCAATCGGCAGCAGTGTACACATCACAAAACGAACTGGCACTGATTGACATCCAGAATTGATCGAACTCAATTAGGTGGAGGTCAGGGTTTATGCTTCCGGTTGTTGCATTAGTGGGCCGAGCTAATGTTGGTAAATCGACTCTCTTCAATCGTCTGACACGCACACAAAACGCTCTGGTCGATGATCAGCCGGGAGTTACCCGTGACCGGCAATATGGGTATTGTCGACTTGCCGAGTGTTCTTTTCTGGTGGTGGATTCCGGGGGTATTGCTCAAGGCGAGGAGGAGTATGCGTCTGATATTCAAGCTCAGGTTGAACTCCTGCTGATTGAAGCCGATGCTGTTTTGTTCGTGGTCGATGGTCGAGATGGGGTTTTGATGCCAGATCGGGAGATCGCTCAAATGCTCCGTACTTCAGGGGCTTCGGTAACGCTTGTTGTCAACAAGACAGAAGGTCTGGACCTTCATCTCGCCGGTTCCGACTTTGAAGAGTTGGGACTTGGCAAGCCTGTATCCATCTCGGCCCGTCGTGGCAACGGTATTCCCAGACTCCTTGAATTGCTGCAAACGGAAAATATACTTGGCGAGGGCGATCATGACGAATCCAATAGACCTCCCGGCATCGCGATTGTCGGCCGCCCGAATGTTGGCAAGTCGACCATTTTGAATCAACTGGCTGGAGAAAAGCGTTCTATCGTAAGCGGAAATGCCGGTACTACTCGTGATTGTGTTCGTACCTCAATCACTGTTGATGGAAAGGAATATGAATTGATCGATACAGCAGGTATTCGAAAGAAGTCCCGGGTACAGGAGCGAATTGAAAAGTTTTCTGTGGTCAAGACCTTGCAGGCGATCGAAATCAGCCAAGCCGTGTTATTGGTAATGGATGCAAGTCGAGGGGTTCAAGTCCAGGATGTGAATATCGCCGGGATGATAAACGAACTGGGACGTTCCCTGGTTGTGGTGTTGAATAAATGGGATGGGTTGAGCAAACAGTGGAAAAGGGATATCGTGCAGGAAGTTCGTGAGAGGCTGTCGTTCCTCCCAGACTACGAACACCTTGAGATTTCAGCGTTGTTTGGAACCCATATCGACCAATTGATGCCAGCAGCCTTGCGTGCCCGCGAGTCGGCTTTCATAAAAATCTCGACTTCGAACTTGAACCAGGCCTTGAATGACGCCATATCCAGCACACCTCCCCCGGCTCATCGCAATCGCCCGATTAAACTGAAATACGCACATCAGGCTGGGAGTAACCCGCCGCAAATTGTGATACATGGTAATCAGGTTGATAAGCTGCCTGAATCCTATCGTCGCTATCTGTCCAGGTTTCTGGCCAGAGCATTTCGATTGCGGGGAACTTCCTTCAGGATTAAGTTTCGTGTTGGGGAGAATCCCTTTCGGGGGAAACGGTCCTCAAAGAGAGGTTTGCATCGTCGCGGCCAGTAGCCCGGAGTTACTCTTGTTCCGAAGCATGCTCAATCAGGAGTAGCGGGTCAATCTCGGTACCGTTTAGCATCAAGTACCAGTCAATGCGCCCAGTTCCGATTGATTCAATCAGGGAAGCAGTACCGACTGGCTCGCCAGCTTCAACCTGATCTCCAACTTCAAGTGGCGAATTATTCACGAAATTCAGGATTGACCGGAAGTGGTCCGAGTGGCGGATTACGATTTTCTGATCAGCAGCACCCCGATCCACAATGTTTTCAACTATTCCATTCCCCGGAGCATATGCAATGGTGCCGCCAGAGGCCAGATAGGTGATTTTGGGGTGATCTTCAAGTCTCATGTCCTGATTGCCGTTTTGTGAAAGTATTCTCCCAAAGGGCAGAAAACTGCCCTTTTTGATCACATGCTGAAAATTGAAAACAGGAGTGGTCGGCTCGAATTCAGGAACATGTGTGTCAAACATCCCTCTTAACTGCCGGTTGTCGAGGCCTATAAACTGGTCTGGCGTGAACTTCTCGGGCAGTGTAAATGATCTTTGCTTGTATTTTGAGTGAAGCGGATAAATGGTGAACGGCATCATGGATCGTTGTCGGGCCGAGTCTTCGGTATATTCAACCCGTAACATGTATTTCCCCGGAATCATGTTCATGGGTACGCCAACCACTGCGGTCCATTCCTCGTCCTTCCGAATGACCAATACAGGGTCAATCCCGAAAAACACTTGCGGTTTATGTGCATGGTCTCCAACAGGGATCAGTGAAATACCTCCCGGAAAGTTATGGGGTTTGGGCAGGTCGGCCCAAACCTGGACATTGACCAGAAAGAGCAGGGCAGGGATAATAAACTTGCCTATTTGATAAGTTGGCATATTCATCGAATTACCAGAATACGGGTTATTTTGCGGTTGCCCGAATCTGCCCCTTGGCGACTTTGAGATCAAGATCTTCGCCCTTCTTGATATGGGCTGGCGATGTTACGACTTTTCCCTGTTTATTGAATACAATCGCATATCCACGATCGAGAGTTGTATCAGGCCCCAGTATCTTGATTGATCCATGGAGCTGCTCAACCTTTCTGACGGCTTCGGCAACTTTCCTCAGAATCGCCTGTTGCAGCGTGTTCTGGAAATATTCGGTTTTTTGGCGTAGCAGGCCAATCTCGGACATGGGCAAGTGGATTCTGAGCATCGAGACGGAATAGTTCAGTTGAGATCGACGTACATCAATTTCGCTTTGCATCCCCGCAATCAATTGCCGTGTGAGATGCTGGTGGTGCTGTTGCCACAGTTTAAGCCTTTGGTCCGGACGAACCAGCCGCGCTGTATGGTAGTCGAGTGCCTGTTGTTTCTGCTCCAAATATCGTCGAGCCAGATCCGAAAGCCTGATGGAGATGTTGTGGTTTTTTTCACGTAATCTGGAGCCGCAGACGGTCAGTTGTTCTGCGGCACCGGTTGGCGTGGGTGCCGAGAAATCAGCGACAAAATCGGTGATGGAGAAGTCGACCTGATGGCCGACGGCACTGATCACCGGAATGGAGCAGTTATAGACTGTCCGCGCGACCTGTTCGTTGTTGAATGCCTGAAGGTCTTCTGCAGAACCCCCTCCTCGCGCCAAAACAATGACGTCGACTTCACTTCTTCTATCCGCAGTCTCGATCATATGGACAATCTCGCCTGGGGCCCGTTCTCCCTGAACGGCGACTGGATACAGGATGACGCGAAGTGCCGGAAACCGCTTTTTGATGGTAATCATCATGTCATGCAGGACCGCACCGGTCGGGGATGTGATCAAGCCGATGGATTTGGGGATTTCAGGTATCGGTTGTTTTCTGTCTTGGTCAAACAGTCCTTCTGCATCAAGTCTTCGTTTGAGTTTTTCAAAAGCCAGCCTGAGTGCGCCTTCACCGGAAACCTGCATGTCATGGATGATGAGTTGCAGGTCACCACGAGGTGGATAGAGCGAAATCTGTCCTTCAACGATAACCTGCATGCCTTCTTCCGGGTGTATCGAATAGGCACCTCTACGGTTCCTGAACCATGCGCAACGAATCAGGCAGTCTTCTTCTTTCAGGGAGAGGTAATAGTGACCAGCGGCCGATATTTTGACAGTTGACAGTTCGCCTTCGACTCGAATTGACCGGAAACCGGACTCGAGTGTATTCCGTAAAGCGTGGATCAGCTCACTGACTGTATAGGTTTTTTCCATCGAGTAGGTTTTTCTGATTCATGATGTGTTGTTCAAGTGCAAGTTTTGCAAATTCTGAAACCAGAAGTGCAAGTCGTTCACCTTCAGAGGGGTTGTCATTCTCGTACTGTTGTTGGGCAGCCAGCAATAATTCGGAGAGACTGACTGGTTGACTGGAAATAGAGTCCTCACGAATCATCCATTCGGAAGCAACTTCCAGTGCCAGACCCAGATCAAATTCTGCGCGTTGCAGGACCTCGGGAATTTGAGCAGGGGTTTCTTCGGGTTCAGACAGCAGGGTTGATGGTACTTCAGTCTCCTGATCGGAGTCGATCAATTCTGCATCATCGGTCCGGGGGGCCGTGCACGCGGTCAGGACAAGCATGAATATTGGCAAGGTCCAGGCAAGTGATATAGGGCTGAAATTCAAAATCTGCGCCATCTCATGACTATAGATCGCGCATCTGCACTCGGACCTGGAACAGGGGCGGATGGTTTTCTTCGTGCTTATTGCACTTTGCCTCTTCAGGCACATGGTTCTGATTCAATTTTAATTATGGTAATGTAGCGTCAAGGGAGAAGATATGTGCAGGATTTTGCCGTTTATTATCGTTATCAACAACCTATATATGCTATAATTTTCTGTTTAGTATCGATAATCGATTAGTTAGGAAAAAGCTTTATGGTAAAAATTCGTTTATCCCGCGGTGGCTCGAAAAAACGCCCATTTTATACGGTTCAGGTGGCAGATCAACATCGTTCAAACCAGGGGAAATTTATAGAGCGGGTTGGTCATTTCAATCCGATGTCCCGAGACTCCGATCCAGCCCCCAGATTGGTGCTTAATCTGGAAAGAATCGATTACTGGCTCGCCAAGGGTGCACAAATGAGTGAGCGGGTTAATCAATTGTACAAGAGTGCCAAGGCAGCAGAAGCGTCTGGTGCCTGATCGGAGCAGGAACAGGATTCAACCCATCAAGATTCAACCCATGCTTTTTGCCTGTGCAACACAATAGCATGATGCCGGTTAGAAAGGTGTGAGCAGTGCTGATCCGACAGACAGTCCGATAGTGATCGGTCGAATTGTTGGTCATCATGGTTTGAAAGGCTGGGTCAAGGCAGAGTCGTTTACCCGGCCTCGTGAGCAGATCAGGGAATACCAGACTGTTCTGGTGGGTAAACCGGGAGCCTGGAAGCCGGTTCGTATTGAAGGACACAAGACGCAAGGCCGGAATCTGCTAATCAGGCTGGGGG
>VXPI01000002.1 GCA_009839585.1 Gammaproteobacteria bacterium | reverse complement strand
GCCCTGCCTAGCGAAAAATCACAAAACACCACGCGCCTACCCCTTGGCCTTGGATTACACATTGAGCGCAGAATCTTTCGAACACAATCATCTAGCATCTTGGAGTCATTAGAGTTCAATGCACGATCAATAAAATAGCCCCCCTCTTCAAGAGAGTTACCTTTACTTGATGCCAGCCATTCGGGTTTTAATTGATCTCTTTCAATTAGATTAAACACGACTTCACCCCAAAAACAAACATCAGATAGGGTTTCTTTATCCAACTGACATGAATTTAACCTGTCCCAAATCATATTCTGCGTATCTTCCGGCGGGGAACAAAACTCGGCTTCAGTAAACTCATAATCTGATAGAAATGAAGAACTGCTAGATCGATAATATCCATGTAAGTTATTATTCATATAGCATGAAAAATCGTCCTTCTGCTTGCAGGAAGTTAAAAACTCTTTTTGCCTTTTATGCCCTTTCTCCTGCAATAATTTACTTCCAAAATCGTTCCATGTCTTTAGATTTAGTGTAGAGGACATTATGCTGTCTAACCACTATGCAAGGATTGAATGGAATAAGGATGCATTCTCGTAGCTGCCAAGCTTGGATCAAAATTTTCATCATTCCAGCTCATATCCGTTTTTGTGTATAATTCATCATGATGTGCTTGTAATATGCTACTAATATCGCGATGTTCTTCTCCATCGCATGAATCTTTACTTTGCCTCTTGTGCATATATGCATAAACTGCACATAAAGCCTGGGTTACCATTCCAGAGCGCATTGCTTCTCTGTTGTTTTGAGGTGGTGATAGTGTAATCAGCTTTAATTCATCAAAAACATCCGGAGAGCAAGTTAATGCAACAGGAGATTCGCCCTCTTTAGCAGATTCACTAACATTGATGCTCATGGTTCCCGGCTTCATTTCTTCATTTACCTTTATTTGAATTAAACTCGATATATCGCCACTACTAAATGTCAACTTGGCGTGGTGTGCGACTCTGGAGTATGCCGGTATTTCAAATTCTGTATTAACTTCCCAGAAATCAGTCAGCCCCGAATTCTCATTTAGCACTAATTTTGTATCCTTTATAACCACAATACTGGGCTTGATAACTGGCAAATAGGAAAACCCCAACGGAATATCTTGAGTTGCATTTATTCCGCCAGTTTCTCCGTCTACCTCACCACAACAAGTATAAGTTTGACGTTCTGAACACTCTTGGTAGAAAAGTTGCACTGAAAATTTTGCATGGCGAGACTTTAACAGTTTACTGATGAAGGATTTGCCACTGAGATGGTGGTCTATTTTCAGCCTTGTGCCGTTGAAATTCATAGCTTCAACTGTGTATTGAATATCAGGACTAAAATCTCCTGCATCTGGTTGCAGAACCGGGAAATCTAATAGCAAATGACCAGTCATAAGTTATTTCCGTCTCAACCATAATAACGGTTGCAAAGCATATTTCAAACTGTTTGACCATTCTTCAGGTTTTTGCAATTGAGCTACCACCGTGTAAGTCTTAGACGCTTCCAACATGCCCAAATTAATCCGAAACTCTTCATTACTTTTTAGTTTTATTTCATTACCATTCAGGGTAATGTCTGAAAATGCTAACCAAGTGGGCATACCCAAATTTCTGTCCAAATCCTCTCCTAATGAAAATGCCAAATAGGCATCATCACGGTCATCCGACTTATGCGGTGTGATACGAATGTCAACTTTGAGTTGGCCAAGATGTTCCATATAACGAGCAGCAACTTTTGCTTCTAGTGGGCGATTGGAAATTTTAGGAGTATTGGGTTTCGGCCTTGGAGTACTGGGTGGTGGTTTCGGATCGCCTTCAGGAGGGGGTTCCTGATTTGGCTTTACTGGTTTAGCTCTTGGGGGAGTACTGGGGTTTTGAGTACCCCTTGATGAGTTCTCGTTTGCTTTCTGCGGTATTGTGAACAATGGCAAGTCAAAAGATTGCCGATCAATTTCTTGGAGCCAAGGTTTTGTCTTATCGCATAGTTCCGTTAGTAAAGAATTGAGTTCATGCCTCTTATTCTCCATCAAGTTTTTTGCTATCAGTCTATTATGGTTAGGCCCTTCCGCTTGCTTTATCAATGTAAATAAGTTTGGCGCTTCCTTGATGCCAACATCTATGATCAATGTGAACGGTTCATAATCTGGATTTTTTCGCAAGTTGTCAAAATCATGGCAAATCATATTATCATGTCGAGCTATCAACATATCGCTTCGAATCAATGCGACTGATGATTCCGATTTATCAGCGTTTATGCTCACATAAATAGAAACACTGTCGCCATTTTTTAGTTTTATACTGTGCATGTTCGGGGACTTGATGGTCTGATAAGAGTTCCATACAGCTTGTCCGGATAATATTTCTCCTTTTGAACTCCTTGCGTTCTTTTGGCCTTTACGAGAACCAATCAACTTTTGTATTTGGCTCTCGTCAAGTGATATAGGTTTCTTACCTGATCGATGGATTGTCACTTTCAAGGAACCGTATGCTAAAGCAGAAAAGAAATGACTGACAATCGCGTATTCGGCTTCTTCCCCCCACTGTTCTGATAATCCCAAAATAGTGACGACCGTTCCAGTAGATGAAAGATTCTCCAAAATATTTTCAAGAAAGCGAGGACACTGATCTAGATATTTATACTCTGGATTCTTCTCTTCTGATGGTTTATCAGCTACAATTCTCCCAACAGGACCTCGTTGCACAAGATCTTCACTTCTATATCCAGCTAATATTGGCGAACCCGTAAATATAGTTCTCTGATTGCCATATGAGGTTTTGTGACGGCTACTGTAAAGAATATACTGAAGTGCAGAGAGAGAATATGCAGAAAGGTGGCCTACACCATAAGACCCACCCGAAGAATTACTGTCACTTTTATGGCTCCTCTCTGACAACAGTGCTTCAAGTTTTTCAGTTGTCAATCCTGCACCATTGTCAGCAAACATCATAACTGGAATGTCATCCTTCTCTAATGCTGTTTTTATTTTATCGACTACTTGCTTTTGCTGGTTTTGATAACTGCCACTTTCCTTTTGAGTCTTGACAGCTAGTTCAAGTATTTTTTGGTATTCATCAATACAAGGAATGTCTTTTTTCTTTACTGATTCGATATATATATCAACCTTGCAAGCATCATTTTCAGCCTCCACGGAAGCATCCATTGAATTTTGCACTAACTCTCTTATCGGTATGGCAAACCCTTGTTGCAACTCGGCTAGTTTGCTGGCTGTGAAACCTGCCATATCCCCTAATCTAAAATACAGTTCCAAATTTCCCTCAATCTTTAACTAAATTTGCCGTCTTCATGCCTGTTGTCGATGCACTACGGAGCGTTAACATGCCTTTTAGTCCGTGCACTGGCAAACTGAATAGTCTTCGTTTACCAAATATTCAGCATCACAATCAACATCAATGCCTGTTTCTGCCTCCTCTTTCAAAGCGGCATATGTTTTCATACTACTTGCACCAAAGAATCCAACAGTGGTTACTTCCGTATTGGTTATTGAGCGTTCTTCAGCTATGAGGTCTCGGCTATATTTTTCCTCCATGCCAGCCCACCAATCTATAGAAACGGGTGTAAATTTCTCCGAGGCAAGTTCTTCCCTAGCAATTCTAACCAGTTTCTTTTTCCCCTTTAATGGGCAAAATAAACAATTTGAATAAAGCCCATTAAGTGGAAGGTTAAGATCGAATTCCTGCTCTATCCAAAATGAAAGAACACCTTGCTGATCAACGCCGCTATCTACTAATGGAGTCAAGATTATTTCTCCAGGAGGTTGCTGAAAAAGAGAACGCGTTTTACCTTTGGCACTGGCCGCCACACGGGCCCTGATTTTCTCGGCACGATGCTTCTCATCAGACCGAATCCCCAAATAAGAATAATAATTAGCCGCATGAGAGCCATAAAGTTCAGCTTTCCCTCCCAAAATATTTTTCTTAAGCAATGGGTTGTCAAAAACTATATTCGCACTGGTAAAGTCTTGCCAATTCTGGGCTGGTCTATAGTGGGGACATTGCCGAACATAGTACTTTTTTTCTAAAAGAATTTCATCTGGAACCCGGCCTCCAGCCCGACGATGGTCGCTTATAACCATCTGATCTGTCATTCGGGATGTTTCACCATTATGACCACAACGAGATATACCAGAATTCATCGCAAACCAATTCGTTAAGAAAGCATTAGTCACAAATATCTTCATAAATAAAGTGCAGTTTCGCGACAGCATATTTGGTACATAACCATTTGTGGAAATCATCTCTTCAAAGACCTCACCACTATGGTGATAGCCAGCAGGGTTACCCTTTGAGCGAGGCTGATCGTTTACTATCCGATAAGTGGGTTTCCGAACCCATGTACCGTGATCACTTGCATCCTCAAAAGTCTGAAATTCAATCCAGAAAAAGGGGATATTGAACTCTTTTTCTGCCAACTTTTTAATCTTTCGAGTAAAGTTGTATGTTTCTGGATGTTCTGCAGATGTATTATTGAAGACAATTGCGTCTCCGCGCATAGGGTTTAGCTGGCCTTCCTTTAATAAGTGAAGCAACATCATTCCTGACGAGCGACCTCCTGAGAATTTTACGATATGTGGATACTCCATAAATACTAAGAACTCCTGCTGTTCCAGAATTCAAAAATAAAACAATTGGGGAGTGACTCCAGATAGTATTTGAGTTGACTTAGCGATTCCCCAGCCCATGGCTTGTTTTCAATGCCAATCCGCTTGTTGCCCCCTGTTTTGGGCATCCTTATAACGATGTCGATTCTTCGCCCATAATCTGTTCTGTGTTCGAGACAGATTTGGCTACCACACAAATCCCTGGTTGGGAAGCCTTCTTTCACTTCTTCATCGAGTACCTTAAAGACTTCTTCCAGGAAGAGACAAAGAAACGTATCGCCCTGACCATTTGTTCCGGCTGGATTGAGCATCTCTCTGAAGATGCGGGACAAATTTTCCGCCCGTTCATTGAAGAAATCGAAAAGCGAAAATTGGGTCGCGACCAGTCGGTCAAGTTTGAGCTGTGCTTGCTCAGCTATGCGGATGATTGGTCCAAGACTGTTGAAGAAACCCTGCAGATCAGAGAGATGGGATTCCCTTGCTAAATTCGTGCTGTTATTCATTATCCAGACCCTCGAAAAATGCCGACAGGGCTGGAATATGATCCGGCACACCTTGTTGATAATGATTCTTCATGATTGGCAACCCATAGGCGAAACACCCGGATATGTGTCTAGTCGACCGCGGATCATTTCACTAAGACAGATACTCTTTTTCAGGGGTCGAATCCAAAACAACTCCATCAATTGTCGCAAATCCGGTTGAGAACATAATGCAGTACCCCGCCCGAAAGGTAGTACTCAACCTCGATTGCTGTATCGATTCTGGACTTCAGCTGAATCTTGTCGATTGAGCCGTCAGCCCGATTGATATTGGCCTCAAATATCTGGCCTGGCGTTAACTCACCATCCAATCCGAGTATGTCGATAGTGTCTGAGCCTTTTATACCATGGGTATTGCGATCTTCGCCCGGCATGAATTGCAACGGCAAAACCCCCATGCCTACCAGATTCGAACGGTGGATTCTTTCATAGCTCTCTACGATCACGGCTTTAACGCCCAGCAGCAATGCACCCTTGGCGGCCCAGTCTCGACTCGAACCGGTGCCGTATTCCTTGCCTGCAATCACCACTGAAGAAATACCATGCTCCATGTAGTGCATCGCCGCATCATAGATAGACAATACTTCTTCGGAATCTGACAGACGGGTATATCCCCCTTCAACCCCTGGAACCAGCTCGTTACGGATACGAATGTTGGCAAATGTGCCTCGCATCATTACTTCATGATTGCCGCGCCTTGATCCGTAGGAGTTGAAATCCTTTGGCTCAACTCCCCTGGAGATCAGGTATTTTGCTGCAGGGCTACCCTGGGCAATGGAACCTGCCGGAGAGATGTGGTCCGTGGTTACCGAATCACCAAGCATCGCGAGAATTCTGGCACCCATAATGTTCTGGTCCTTGCCACTGGTATAAATCTCGTCAAAGAACGGAGGCAGCTGAATATAAGTCGACTCCGGCGGAAAAGAATAGGTAGTACCTGAACCTGCAGGAATCGCCTGCCATTTGTCATCCCCTTCAAACACATTGGCATATTTTTCAATAAACATGGATTTGTCTATTTTGCCAATCTCGTTTGCCACTTCATCATTGCTTGGCCAGAGATCATGCAAGAAAACATCCTTGCCATCCTGATCCTTGCCAATGGGTTCGCTGTCCAGATTAATTCGAGTGGTACCTGCCAGTGCATAGGCAACCACCAAAGGCGGCGAAGCCAGCCAATTCGCTTTGACCAGCGGATGAATACGCCCTTCGAAATTACGATTGCCCGAGAGCACTGACGAGACCACCAGATTATTATCCTTGATGGTGTTATGAACAGGTTCAGGCAGGGGGCCCGAATTTCCGATACAGGTTGTACAACCGATCGCTACGGTATTGAATCCCATTTCATCCAGATAGGTTTGCAGGCCCGCTTTTTCGAGATATTCGGTGACCACCTTGGATCCCGGGGCAAGAGACGTCTTGACCCAGGGTTTACGGCTAAGTCCCCGCTCTGATGCCTTTTTCGCAACTAGGCCGGCCCCAATCATAACGGCCGGATTGGAGGTATTGGTGCAAGATGTAATTGCGGCAACCACCACGTCCCCATGGGTCATTTCGAAATCATCGCTACTTTGAAATGCCGATTCGACTTGATCTTTCTCGACATTCGCAGTAATGAACTCTTCTGTAGCTTCCCGCAATTCTGGCATGGGGACCCGATCCTGTGGGCGACTCGGACCGGACAGGTTTGGCCTGACTTCAGCCAAATCAAGATGCAATACGGACTGAAAAACCGGGTCCGGGGTATCGGACTCACGCCACATACCCTGAGCCTTGCAATACGCTTCAACAAGATTCGTGACTTCTTTATCCCGGCCGCTGAGTTCGAGATACTCGATGGTTTTCCGGTCAATGGGAAAGAATCCACAGGTTGCACCATATTCAGGAGCCATATTGGCAATAGTTGCCCGATCTGCCAATGGCAAGTCATCCAGTGCCGACCCATAGAACTCGACAAATTTTCCAACCACGCCATGCTCGCGGAGCATTTGCACGATGCGCAACACCAGATCGGTAGCAGTAATGCCGTCCTTGAGCTTTCCGCTCAATTCAAATCCGACTACTTCCGGGATGAGCATCGGGATAGCCTGACCCAGCATCGCTGCTTCGGCCTCGATACCGCCAACCCCCCAACCCAGAACACCGAGGCCATTGATCATGGTAGTGTGGCTGTCTGTGCCCACCAGCGTGTCCGGGAAGGCAATGGTCTGCCCCTCCTGCTCCCGGGTCCATACAGCTTGTGCGATATATTCCAGATTCACCTGGTGAATGATTCCGGTGCCCGGAGGCACAAGCCTGAAATTGTTGAAGGCACCCTGGCCCCATTTCAGGAATGCATAGCGCTCGGCATTTCTCTGCATCTCCAGTTCGACATTGGCCGCAAATGCGGAATTTGAGGCAAATCTGTCGATCACGACAGAATGGTCAATCACCAGATCGACTTGTGAAAGGGGGTTGATCTTCTCAGGGTCGGCTCCGGCCTTGACCAGCGCATCGCGCATGGCGGCGAGATCAACCACTGCCGGAACACCGGTAAAGTCCTGCATCAACACGCGGGCAGGATAATAGGCAATTTCATGACTGAGATAGTTCGTGGCACTGTTGGCAACGACTTCAATGTCCTTGCGCGAGTTTTCAGAGCCGTCATCATGTCTGAGGAGATTCTCGAGCAGAACCTTGATGGAGTTGGGCAAGGAGCGGATATCCCCGAGTCCTGATATTTTTTCAGAATTCAGGTTGTAATAACCGTAGGCTTTCCCGGAAACTTCGAGAGTGGAAAAGCTGTCAAATGAATCTTTGCTTTGTTGAGTCATTGTAATTACTCGGGTTAGGTGGGTTAAATCAAATTTGAAAATAAGAGGATCAGATTTCAGGCATGACCATTTATTGTGCATTATCGTGAATTTCTTGCCTGATTCCCTGATGGAGATCTTGGGGCAAAATACGTCCGTCGCTAACCGCTGATACTAACAATTTTTTGATCGGCGATTTTGGAGGGTGGCGGTATTGGCTACAGTTTCTCCCTCCGATAGCCCACGGCTGATATTGTATTTTGAATCCCATTTTGCGCGGGAAATCTTTCTGATAAAAAGCACTGGCTACTCTGATTTTTTGAGGTCCTAAATTACATCGTGAATATAATCATGTAGCCAATGAACATCTTCCGAATGCTTCTCGAGTGCATTGCAAAATTCTACCTTTCCCATGGATTCCGCAGCTTATACAGCGGCATCCCTGATTTCCACATCATCGGCTGTAAGCGCATACTTCACGAGTTCTACACGCCATGAAATCAGTTCCAGCTTTCGTCTACATAGGCAACGCAGCACTGAAGATGCCATGTCCGGGTGACCTACATCCAAAGATAATTCACCAAGCCACCGATATACACTCTGCCGATTTACCGAATACAGCACTTCATCAATAATTTTTTCGGCTGGGTGAACAATACCATCCTCGACAGGGTTGTCTTCGAGTGAAAGTTCCAAATCCGAAATAAATCGTGCTTTCATGGATATCTCAGGCTCAATATCTTTGCGTATGTAACGCTTGATCTTCTCCAATTTATATCTGCTAAGGGGGTCGGTGTTGGCTTGGCCATATGTGTCTTTCTGTGTTCAAGCAGACGGGTTGTTGCCAAACTTCACATGCTCGGCAATAAATATTATACGTATATTCGATATTCCAATGGACTCATTGCTCATCATAGATTAACCGGATATACCTTAATAATGGACACAGAAAATGGCTCAACCGCCTTGTTCTGGATAACAATTAAAGCGATGACATATAATGAACCAGAATCTGTAAGTCTGGCAGTCATGAAAAGTCAACCACGCCAGAAAGCCATCAAACACCCTCTTAACTGATTATTTACCATACTATCGCTTTTCAAAATTCGACGGGGCATCTATCCGCCTGATTCCGGGGCTTCGAGTTTCCATCTGATCTGCCCTCGCGCATTGTTTAATGCATCAGGAAAAGTTATCTGAAAAGTGCCTCTAGCATTCTATGTTGTTCCTGGTACTTGCTCGGATTTTCTGTTTTCAGGATCTCTATGTTCTGCAACTTCCAGTGAACCGCGGGAAGTTCAATAGCCCTCGGAGTTCCGATTAGCGAGAAATCGGGTACGCCCTCATACAGCCCTCGCAGAAAGGCCTGCACGTTCGTAACTAGCCGCGCTTGCAGGTCAGCAATCAATCGTTCGCGTGTGGTGATAAGATCGGCAAGTGGCACAGGCGTCGTCGTCATGCCTTCGAAGTCTCTCGCATATGGCTGGTCAAGATCAATCAGGTTCGGGTTCAAGAGTTCATGCGGAGGACGCCTGGCACTTGCTACGTATACTAGAAACGTGCGAAAAAGCCGATCAGTCATCCCCTCATTCTCGTAGAGCAGTTTTACATCATAAAGATCTCGTGGGTGTTGACGATCGATAGCAGCGCATAGCTTGCCACCATAAAGGTCTTCGAATGAAGCGACCTGAATTTCAGCGGAACCGAAAGCTTCTTCAACCGCCTCGTTGACATTCATTACCTTGGGATTGTGAACCAGGCCGCGCATCACAGGAGATGTTTCAATTTTGATCGTGACAGTATCGAGACTGACTTGCATGCGAGTCGGGTTCTTGCCGCTATCTTTGCTTCGCACTTTCGCATTAGGGATGCCGGCATCGATTGCCTTGGCGATCCGCTCCAGCGCGTCGCTGATCTCGGCAAGGCTCTCGTCACGATCCTTGATCGGCAGATAGGTCAGATCAATATCAACCGACAGGCGTGGCAGGTCACGGTAGAACAGGTTAATCGCTGTGCCTCCCTTAAGTGCGAAAATCTTCTCATTGGCGACATATGGGAGAATACGCACGAGAAGATTAACTTGGTCCACATAGTCTTCACGTGCCATCGCCGGACCCCACCTTCACGAATTCATCAGGCACAACGATACGGTAACGCGGGTGTATCTTCCCGCCCTTGACCAAAGCACGATCACCAGTCCCCAGATTAAATTCTTGCGGGTCTAGACGCTTGCGCCATGCATGATCATGGCGATCGGCAAATACGAAGAACAAGCGCACGACTCTGATCTTCTTGCAAAGATTTAACAGTTCGGCCAGACGACGCGGACGTAGATTGGTCAGACTCTCGAACACCATGTCGAGATTGTGGAAGCTCTCATAGTTGGGCAATTCATCGAGTGCTTCGAGGATAGCCCTTTCGGGCGTGGACATGGTCAGTGTCCAGTCCCAAGGTAGCGATGCCGAAGCGGTGTTCCGTTGATCATTCTGTTCGCTGATGCAGAGGTCGGGCACATCACTGAATAGCGAGCGTGAACGGGTTTCCAGTTTCGCGTTGAGAGGGATCCTGGAAAGCCAGTTCGGCATGTCATCGCCATAGACCCAAACTGTATCGTTGTTGCCGAGGTGCAGGTAGTGGATGTGTCCCTGTAGTGCAAGGGCACTCGTGCCACCAACATGAAGTGTATATTCCATTATGTGCTGCATGGAGAGCAGGCACGGCTTCCAGTCGAGTATGTTGGGTTTGGAAGGGCAGGGTACGGGGCGACGGAAGACACCGCGATGTATTCGCTCCAGCCATCCACGCTTAACATGATAGTAGGATGAACGTCGACCTATTCCATGACGTTCAAGCCATGCAGAGTCCACGAAGAAACCCGCAGGCACAGACTCAAGCAAGATCTTTATATTTTTGTATTTTTGTCCATTCATGATGGACATATTAGTATATTTTCAAAGACTATTCCAGCATTTTCTTTAGAATATTTTGTTTTTGTCTAACGTAAATGGCCTAATTTAATACTTCTTAAAGAATCTGCAAAACAGCCTCCGTGTGTGATGTATTCATCAGGGCAATAACATACAATGAACTGGCACCTGCAAATCCGGTCGTCACAAAAATTCCCTGATGCGGGAAAAATCGACAAGCTTCCACTTGACTGAAATACCGAATCCAGAAACCTCCCAATGATTATCCAACAGGCATTTGTCCGGGAGACCACCAATACCTGGATAGCTGTCACCATCATTATCATTGCCATATTCTCCGTGACTCGACTGGTTGGGTTTCTGGGTTCGGCGACGGACGGAACCATACCAATCGAAAGCGTGTTTGTGTTGTTAGCCCTGAAACTGGTTTCCTATCTTGACGTCATTCTTGTGCTCTCGCTCTACCTGTCGGCACTGCTGGTCCTGGGGCGCTGGATTAGTGATCGTGAAATGACCGCACTTAACACGTTGGGGATTGGTCTTGCCAGTTTCCTGAAACCTGCGATGGTCATGTTTGTCATTTCCGGCACTATCGTTGGCATGTTCTCCCTCTATCTGGGGCCGCTCGCAGGCCAGATCGGTGACAATATCGAGCACGATTTCAGAAATCGCTCTGATATCGTTGGTGTCAGCGTTGGAGAGTTTAATCGAATCCGGAGTGGTTCCTGGGTTTACTTTATTGCTGGACAAGATCCTGATACCGGCATATTTTCTGACATCTTCCTGTACAGCGGTGAGGCAGGAAACGACGAGGTCATCGCAGCCGAAACGGGTTATGTGGATCTCGATGAGACAACCGATGGCGATCTGCTGGTCCTGAAAAATGGCTCCCAGTACCAGATCAATGCAAACGAGGATGCCTTTTCGGTCACCAGTTTTGAAACCTACGCGACAAGACTGTACAAGCCCGACACTCAATCCCTGCATGTACCGGTCAAAAACCGCTCCACCCCCTCCTTGCTTGATAAGCATGACCCGCAAGCCCGGGTGGAACTGCACTGGCGGCTATCCAAGATCTTCATGCTCGGCGTACTGCTTCTGCTGGCTCTCTCATTTACATCCCCATCCTACAGAAAAGGCAGATTTATCAGTATGCTGTTTGCATTTCTTGTGTATTTCTTCTATTCGAATCTACTCGGTGCAGCAACCACATTGGATAGCAACGGGCCGCTCTCGCCACAAGCCGTGCTCTGGCTGACGCATCTTGTGTTCCTGATTGCTGGCACATTCCTGTTCTACATCCGCTATCAGAATATCCGTCTCATGCCCCTAAAGGCCTCATGATGAAAACGCTTGACCGATATATAGGCCGGGTCATCCTCCAATACACCCTGATCACTACCGGAATCCTGTTGTGTTTATACACGTTTATCAATTTCCTTGATCAGATTGAAACGATTGGGCAAGGAAATTTTGGCCTCGCAGAGGCAATGCTGTATGTGGTGCTACTGGCCCCGAGTACCTTGTATGAATTGTTTCCAATGTCTACCCTGCTCGGGTCAATCATCGGACTATCCATACTGGCCAGAAACAGTGAACTCACAGCCATGCGAACCAGCGGCTCTTCAATGCTGGAAATCACGGGATCAGTCCTCAAGGTGGGGGCCCTGTTCGTGATTTTTTGTCTGGCCATTGGCGAGTTTGTGGCTCCACCATCCCGCAATTATGCAGAGCATGAACGGGTGCATGCAGTCAACATCGATATCGAACAGCCTGGCGACCAGGAACTCTGGATGCGTGACCGGAATACCTACACCGCAATCCGGGAAATCCTGCCTGACCTGACCCTGCTGGATGTGAAATCTCTGGTGTTTGATTCAGCCGGTTCCCTGCAAGGCATGGTGGAAGCCAGGCAGGGACGGTATAATGATAATTCGTGGATACTTCAGGAATCCCGTATCACCACCCTTGATGAAAACGGGGATTTGGACGTGACCCAAGTTCCACAATCCACCTGGAAGACAACGGTCACTCCCGAGATTCTATCTGCGTTTCTGGTTCAACCGGACCAGCTGTCCTTTGGCCATCTAAGACGCTACATCACGCACCTGAAAGCCAATCAGCAAAACTACGCTCGATTCGAACTGGCCCTGTGGAACAAGATCATGCTGCCATTGGCCATTGCCGCAATGGTTGCCCTTGCTGTACCGTTTGTATTTACCAATCTACGATCCGGAAATCTGGGTCGAAATCTTGTTATCGGAATAATGGTCGGTATCGCATTCTATGTTGTCAACCGCGGCTTTAGCTATGCGGTGCTGGCCGGAGGCATTCCACCTGCATTGGGAGCAAGCATTCCAGTGCTGGTACTCTTGCTGTTAATGGTTCTGATGATGCGCCGAATCTGACCGAACGACATGCGTTGTGTACGCCCTCCGTAATTGGCCTGCAGCAGATTTACTTGACTGGCAGAATTGGCTTGTGCAGACGACGATGCTAATTGATGATGACTTTCCAAATATTGCAGATGCTTGAGAAAGGAGACAAGGCATTCATGTGAATATCCCTTGCTGGAAAGTCTCGCCACCCCACAGGCTGGGTCTGTAGGGCTGGTTGCGCTGAATGATTGCTTGATGCACAGGGACTACGGCTGGTTCAGGACCGGAAGAACCCGCGCTTGATATAGTCCTCCAATCCTTTATCGAATTCTTCCCTGATGTCGAGTGTCCTGGCTACGCTTCGGTTTACAGGCACTTATCCACGGAAAACCGGCATGTTGATAAAATATCATCTTCCTGCCACAGTTTCCGGATTCCATGCACCAAAACGGCGATGCCCGCAAGGGCATAGTGGGCAAAAGTCCGGATTGCCAGAACGGGGGAGGCTTGAACGACGGTATTCCGGTATGGTAAGCGTTCTTTCCGGTATATTGCGGAGTCAGCATTGTCCATATGAAAGAATGGGGAGTAATTGAGGATAGCTGGGCAGTACTCTTGCCAAATCCTGGATGAGGAAATTCTCTACAAACTCGCAGAATAAACCGTCATGACGGTTCAGTGAATGAAGTATCATGACACAAAAGTAGCCGTACATCCTTTCTTAACCCTTTCTTAAATCCTTTCCTACTATCATCATATGGGATTATCTTAGATATTGATTAATAAGTATTTTCCTTTCTTAAACCTTTCTTAAACCTTTCTTAAACCTTTCTTAAACCTCTTTCCTATTATTATCCGAGTCTTGCTCTGAGAGCATCCATACAGGCTGTCCCCGAGACCCCTTGTTCATGATCACTCCCTGTTGTCGCAATTTTGAGAGCAGGTTGCCAGTCTTATGTCGTTTCTGCTTGGCCGTCATGGTATCTGTGAGCTTGTCAAAGAGAAGTTTGTCGATCTCAGACCGGCTTGCCTGTCGAAATTCCATCAAGTAGTCAATGACCAACTGTTCCTCAAGTGAATACCCTTGATCACTTCCGACAATGCCGTAGGCCTTGTTTTTTTCGGCCGAAGCAAAGTTGTAACTTTCTCCTTTTTCTGAAATTAGTCCTGCACTCTTCAAACGGGTTAGAATCTTGTTGGAGAGAGGTATTTTTTTCTGTATGCGATCAAGTGCAAGAATGTCACCAAGCGATAATTCCCTGTTTTGGAACAGTACTCGATAGTATCCTGGATTGATGACGCCACCATGAATCGTCAGCCTGACTGCTCTAGCCTTGCTGTTTTCGTAATCAGGCATGGGAAAACAACGGCTGGCCTGACGAGAATACATGTCATGGATGCCGTAGCCCATGGTGTCGATCATGTTAAGCTCAGTCATTGCTTGTGACAGAAAGGGATTTCGATATCGCAAAGGAACCCTATTACCTTCCAGGTAGTCCATAGGTTCGCCTTCGAAAAATTCGCCTTCATTTTCGAACACAAGTCGATTGCCTTGCTCAATAACCACTACTCTGGCATTGCGGGCATAGTCCTGATGGGCAATGCAATTGTGCAGCGCCTCCAAAACGATCTTCTTGTCATATCTGGATATCTCTACCGGCAACAGGTCGTCCTGTGGTATCAAACGTAGTTGAGTGTTACGGATACGTTGATAGAGTTTTGTCGTTGCCAGTAAAAAGGGAGGAGTAAAATGTTCATAGGCCCTATCCGGGGTATCCAGTTTCCATGTCAATTGTGCCGGGTGTGGTGATA
>VXPI01000041.1 GCA_009839585.1 Gammaproteobacteria bacterium | reverse complement strand
CCCTGAAATCCTTAAGTGAATGCAACCCCGTCCTTAAGTGAATGCCATTGGATGCGCTCATCCCCCATGTCCCCGATCAACTTGAAAGCCGGTCGAGTATAATTGACCATTCGATAAACCCTCGTTTCCGGATTGTTATCGAAATGGATCCAGTATGGTTATTGGTTTTGCTCCCTGTCGCCGCAGCCAGCGGATGGCTGGTTGCGACCTATGACCGAAGCCCGGAAAAACAACAGGCTCATATCCCTGATCGTTTCTTTGAGGGGTTGAACTGCCTGCTCAACGATCAGCCGGATGAGGCGCTCAGAATCTTTCTTGATGCCGTCGAGATGGACAGCGGCACTATTGAAATGCACATGGCAATCGGAAACATGTTTCGTCAGCGCGGGGAAGTTGATCGTGCTACCCGGATTCACGAAAATCTAGTGAAACGCAGCGATCTTGATAGCGATTTGAGAAGCCAGGCCCTGTTTGAACTGGCTCGGGACTATTACAAGGCAGGGCTATATGATCGCGCTGAAAACCTGTTTCAGGAGTTGCGGAAAATCAAGTCAGTCAGAATTCGGGCAGACCGATTGCTGTTGCAGATTTATGATCAGGAAAGAGAGTGGGAAAAAGCGATCAAGATCTCCATCGAGTTAAACGAACACTCCGACTCTGACTATTCCCATACCATTGCGCACCTGTATTGTGAGGTGGCAGAGAGCAATATTCGAACCGGGAATTACGCACAGGCCGAAGCAAACATAGCGCTGGCATTCAAGTATGACCAAAAGTGCATTCGGGGAGTGCTTCAATCAGGTCGTCTTGCAGTGATGCACTCCAATCACAACAATGCCATCGCCATTTGGCGGAGCCTGGAATATCTGGCTCCGGAATATTTGGGCGAAGTGGTTGCACATATTGAAAACAGTTACAAGACTATGGGCGATCTTGAATCCCTGCGCCAGTTTCTTGAATCAGCGTTGGAGAAAAATACGGACAGCAGAATCATTAACTGTCTGGTTGAGATGACCCGGGAGCAGCAGGGAGAAGAGGCGAGTCGGGAGTTAATGCTCAAACTGGTTCGAAAGTACCCGACTCTTGGAGGGGTATTGCAGGTTATTGCAAGTCAAAACAGGGCTATCGGCAGCACCGGCCAGGAAAAAGACTATCAGCTGCTGGCAAGCCTGATTAGTCAGGTTGTCGAGACAGGATACCATTACAGTTGCAGAAACTGCGGGTTTCAGAGCAATTCTCTGCACTGGCAATGTCCGGGGTGCAAGGCTTGGGGCACCATGCAAAAGCCCCAGGTTCCCGAGTTCAAAACGGCTCATCTATGAAGCAGCGAATGGCTCGCGCTATCACTCGCATGAATACAGCCTGATGATTCCATGAAAGTAACCATAATCGGGACCGGTTATGTGGGTTTGGTGACGGGTGCATGTTTTGCCGAGATGGGCAATGACGTAATATGCGTTGACTCTGATACGAAAAAAATCGAAATGCTCAATGAGGGGATTGTCCCGATTCATGAGCAGGGACTGGCCTCTATTATTCACAATAACCTGACACACGGCCGTCTTCGATTTACCACCCGGATTGATCAGGGAATCAAGCATGGTGAAGTGAGTTTCATCGCCGTTGGCACCCCGCCCGATGAGAATGGCGGTGCGGATTTATCGAATGTCGAAAATGTCGCGAGATCAATCGGTGAATCGCTTGAAGGATTCAAGGTGGTTGTTACAAAATCGACGGTTCCAGTCGGCACAGCCAGTCATGTTGCGGGGATTATCCGTGAAACACTGGACAAACGGGGAGGACAAGCAGATTTTGCGGTGGTCTCAAATCCTGAGTTCCTGAAAGAGGGAGTTGCTGTTCGGGATTTCATGAAACCCGACAGAATCATTCTGGGCGGGGATGATGAACGCGCCATAAACCTGCTCCGAGAGTTGTATGCGCCATTTAACCGCAATCATGAACGGCTGATCATTATGGATGTGATGTCCGCTGAATTAACCAAGTATGCGGCCAATTCGATGTTGGCATCCAAGATATCCTTTATCAACGAAATATCCCAAATTGCAGAGCGACTCGGGGCTGATATCGAATCGGTTCGTATCGGTATCGGTTCAGACCCCAGAATTGGCTATGACTTCATTTATGCGGGGTGTGGGTATGGCGGTTCCTGTCTACCCAAGGATATTCGCGCCTTGTATCAGACTGCGGCATCAAACGGATATCACGCACGAATTCTTGAGGCGGTGGATTTGGTTAACAACGACCAAAAGAAGGTTTTGGTAGAGCGGGTTGTCAATCGTTTTGGAAGCGATTTGTCAAGATGCACTATTGCGCTTTGGGGTCTTGCGTTCAAGCCTGATACAGATGATGTGCGCGAGGCGCCGAGTCGAGTCATGATGGAAACCCTCTGGAAACATGGTGCCACTGTCAAGGCTTATGATCCGGTAGCCTGCGATGCTGTCCGGAATATCTATGGTAATCGTGTAGATTCGATGTTGTATGAAGACAATCCGTTTGATGTGCTTGAAGGCGCCGATTGCCTGATTATTGCTACGGAGTGGGCAGAGTTTCGCGGAGTTGATCTGGTCAAGGTGCGAGAAGCAATGGCCGGAAATGTGGTATTTGATGGCCGAAACATCTTTTCCCCGGAAATTGCAGGACAAGCGGGTTTGGAATATCATGGAATTGGCCGACGAAATATGGTCTAGACTGTCATCACGAAGCAAACGGGAAGTTCTTGATGCCAGTGGGTCAGGTGGTACGGTTACATCAATGACTGCGGTTGCTATGACCCCGGGCCTTGTCCATCATGATGCTTCTGGGATCGCTAACCGTGCGGCTGGGCTGGCAGATTCCAGACCGGGAACTGCAGCAAGTAATACGAAACAGGATCCGCGGGGAGATTCTCGGGGAGTTACAGTGAGTGAAACAGGATGCTTCATTCCATTTTCGTCTCTAACCCGGGTTTGTTTCCTTATCCGGGAGCGCTCTATGCCATGCGTGGATTAATTCATGCCGATGGCTGGCCAGTTGATGCATTTTCAACGGGTCAACAACTTGACAGGTCGCTGCTTCAGGTCTTTGACAAGCCATTGATTTATAGCGCTGTATCCATACTGGTTGAGATGGGAATCCGGGATATCCTGGTTATCGTCAGGGCGGGGTCTGCAGGACGATTTCAGAAGGTGCTTGGCAATGGGCAGGGCTGGGGACTTCAGTTCTCCTACGGGATCCTGAATGGAGATGGCGGAATTGGCGAGAGCCTGATTCTGGCAGAAGAATTTGTCGGCAGCATGAACTGTTGCTTGATATCCGGTGACAAGGTTTTCGTGAATACGGAATTCACTGACCGGATGAAGGATCTGCACTCGATGCGCGGGGCAACGGTATTGGTTCGATCATCCCCAGATGCTCAATTAGGACAGTCTGAGACCGGACTTTTTGTCCTTGATTCAACCGTGTTTGGCAAAATTCGCACACTGGAAACCAGCGACCCTGGTATACAGGATGTGCTGAAACTTTATGAAAATGAGGGGATGCTCCAATATGAAGTGATTGATGAAGGCGGTGATGGCTGGCTGGATGTAGACTCGCCACAGTCATTGGCAAGAGCGAATGACATGATTGAGGATATCCAGAGAGCCAAACGCAAGAAAGTGGGTTGTCCAGAAGAAGTCTGCTGGCGTCACGGCCTGATGGATGATGCTCAATTGGAAGCCTTGGCAAGGCTGTCGAGTTCCAGAGAATATGGTTCTTATCTTCTTGATGTGCTAGAAGGGAAGACATGATGTCACTGACCGGCATTCAAATGAAGAGAGAAAACACGATTCTGGGAATTATTGGCGGGACAGGGTTTGAGGGTGTTCCGGAATTTGAAATAACCCGACAACAGGTTGTGAATACACCTTATGGCGAACCTTCATCAGCACTTTACCGTGTATCACTGCATGGCAATCCCTCGATTTTTTTGTCACGCCACGGAACAGGATCCCGAATAATGCCGCACCAGATCAACTATCGGGCGAATATTTTTGCTCTCCGTGATCTGGGAGTGACTGATGTGATTGCGATGGGGGCCGTAGGCGGCATAACGCCCCAATTCACGACGGGCTCACTGGCCCTGCCTGATCAGGTCATTGACTATACATGGGGTAGGGAGCATACTTTTTTTGATAATGCAGTGGATCTTGATATCCGGACAAGAGAGTCAGGACATACGGAATTTGCATATCCCTACGATCATCATTTGCGGGAGAGCATTCTCAATTGTGCCAAAATCACTGGCATACCAGTTATCGATCACGGGGTTTATGGCGTTACCCAGGGACCTCGTCTTGAGACCGCGGCAGAAATCGACCGGATGGACCGGGACGGCGTGGATGTGGTAGGCATGACAGCAATGCCGGAAGCGGCATTGGCAAGAGAGTTGGGCATGTCCTATGCGACGCTTGCCATGGTGGTCAATCCAGCAGCAGGTCGGAGCGATGAGCCAATATCAATGGAGAGTATTCACCAGGTTTTGGAAAATACCACGGACAAGGCTCATCAACTACTGCTTTCCCTTTCCTCAGTTGGTTGACCAGATTCCCAGTATCACTCCGAAAGCAGGGTGATCGAAATAATGGACTTCCTTGAATCGAATTCGGCGTCGTTCGATCAGAAAGTACTCCGGATCAAGCGATTCGACCTCCGGCCAGGCATCGAACAGGTATTCATGGTCAAACCCCAATGCAGGATCGTCTTGCGTGTTTTCAGTAGATTCTTCCGAGTAACGAAAGCCTGGTTTAACGACAGGCCTGGCGGGGGATAGCTGCAAAGCCATGTCGGCAAACAGCAAAGACGTTTTGTAGACACGAAAATACGCATGGGCCAGTCTTGATCCTTCGACCCCCAGTGATATGACCGGAGCATTCTGGAAGAAGAATGCCGGCTGAATCCATCGGGCGCTTGCCAGAACCGGCAGGTTGCTGTTATTCAGTCTTGGAACAAGATCTCCCAGTCGCCGAAGATCCTGGGTCAAGTCGTATGCCGGGTTCTGCGACAGCTCCAGTAGACGCCGGGATTGCCCCATTTCTTCAAGATTTGCTTTTTGATGGTCGAGATGTTGTCGGGAGAAGTTCCAGTATTCCAGTTCAAGGTCTTTCGAATCCGGTCGTTCAAATACAATAACCTCAATCTCGTAGCTACTGGCATGGACATATGGCTGCAAGCCAGTAAACAGCACCAGGGCAATACAGAAAAACCGAAACAATTGCTTTTGCAGAAGGAGATTCAATGAAGTCATATCAGCCATGAGTGTGTTATGCAGTCTACCATATGCGCCACGGGTTGCTTATTGAGCCGATGGTGTCGTTGACCCAATCCAGATTGCGCTTGTGTCTTCCATAAACCGTTCGATCCTATCAAGCCTTTCTTCAGGGCTCTCAAGTTGTTCCAGAAACTCCAGCGATCCATTTGGCCGGAATCTCAGCTGTTGCGGGTAGTTCTGTATCAGGCTCGGCAACTTCGACATATCCAGTGCCGGATTCTTTCGAAACTGAAGGACGCCCCCTGATTCATCAATCTGGATTTTGCGGATGCCGAGACGTTCGGCATGTATTTTCAGTGCGGTTAATCGAAACATGTTGCGGGCGGGGTCCGGTAACAGGCCAAATCGGTCGATCGCCTCGATCTGTAGCTCGTTAAGATCTTCGATAAAGGCAGAACTGGAGATGCGTTTATAGAAAATCAGCCGACTATGGGCATCCGGCAGATACTCATCCGGAAAATAGGCAGGAACATGCAAGTCAATTACCGCTTCGTCCGGATTGGTATTTGCGTCATGGGCCTGGGGGAGGATGCCTTCACGAATGGACTTGATGGCTGAATCCAGATACTGGCTGTAAATTGAAAACCCGACTTTGTCGATCAGTCCACTCTGGGTTTCTCCCAGCAACTCACCAGCTCCACGGATTTCCAGATCATGGCTCGCAAGGGTATACCCAGATCCGAGTTCGCCCATTGCGCATATTGCATCAAGGCGCTTGGAGGCATCGCCGGTGATGTATTCGAGATCGGGAACCAGTAAATATGCATATGCCTGATGATGTGAGCGTCCGACCCGGCCGCGTAATTGATGAAGCTGGGCCAGGCCAAACTTGTCTGCACGATTAATGATGATGGTATTGGCAGTAGGGATATCGATACCGCTTTCTATGATCGTACTGCATACCAGAATATTGAATCTCTGATGGTAGAAATCCAGCATTATCATTTCCAGTTGCAGTTCCGGCATTTGCCCATGCCCGACTCTGACGGTTGCTTCAGGCACCAATTGCTGCAACTCTTCGGCCATGCGTTCGATTGTCCTGACCTTGTTATGCAGGAAAAATATCTGCCCGCCGCGCCGAATCTCACGTAGACAGGCTTCCCGAACAACGTGATTTTCATATGCCTGAATAAAGGTCCGAATCGGCAGACGATTCACTGGTGGTGTAGCAATCACCGAAATCGACCTGAAGCCGGATATTGCCATATTCAGGGTGCGGGGGATCGGGGTTGCCGTCATCGCCAGAATATCGACATTTTGTCTGAGCTTCTTCAGTTTTTCCTTTTGCCGTACTCCGAAGCGGTGCTCCTCATCAATGATGACCAGCCCCAGATTTGCAAAGCCAATAGCGTCTTGCAGTAATTTATGGGTCCCGATCAGAATATCGACCATGCCGTTTTTGGCTCTCTGGATGATATCCCTGTTTTGCCCGCCGGTCTTGAAGCGGGACAGCACCTCAATCACTACGGGCCATTTGGAAAAACGACTGGTGAATGTCTCATAGTGCTGTTGTGCGAGCAATGTGGTGGGAGTCAGGATCGCAACCTGCCTTCCATTATGGACTGCAATGAAGGTTGCCCTTAATGCAACTTCGGTTTTGCCGAAGCCGACATCGCCACAGATTAATCGATCCATCGGTTTTGTTGAGACAAGATCCTTGATCACGTCATCAATGGCCTGTAGTTGATCGGGGGTTTCCTCAAATTGAAACTCGCTGGTAAAGGTTGCGAAGTTCTCTGCATGAACGGTATTCGCAACGCCTTCCCGGGCTTGGCGCGCTGCATCCATCTCCAGTAATTCGGTTGCCACATCATAGGTTTTCTGGCGAGCTTGCTGCTTGGCTTTTTCCCACTGGTTTGAGCCGAGTCGGTGCCATGGAGCGGTATCGGGTGTCCCGCCAATATACCGGTTGACTTCCTGGAGCGATAACACGGGTATGTAGAGACGACCCTGATTTTGATATTCGATAATGATGTATTCTGTCTCGTCACCTGAATTATCGAGGCGGTATAGCCCCCGGTAACGTCCGACGCCATGATCAATATGGGTTACTGGATCATTGATACTCAATTCGGCAAGGGACTTGATAATGGAATCCGGGTCCTTGGAGAATCGGCTACGCCGGCGTTGGCGCAAGACCTGTTCTCCAAAAAGCTGGCTTTCGCTGATAACCTCAAATCCGGTATCGGGCAATTTCAGACCGCGTGAGACCGCGCAAACAGAGAGACCGATCTGGCAATCCCGAGCCTTGAGAAATTCATCAAAATTCGAGAACACCGAAGCCGCAATCCGGTGAGAGTTCAGTGCCTGTTCAATCAGGTTCAAGCGTCCCTCGCTACCGGCAACGATCAGAATCCGGTTTTTTGCAGACTGCAGATAGTCGAGAAGGGGGCCGTAGGCATTGGCAACTCGCGTATTGACAGGAAAGTTGTCAACCGGAACACTCGGTGCGGACCAGGCGTTTGTGGCGCCAGGGCTGTTTAACTCGAGTCTGCGAAAATTCCTGATTTTCTCGATTGCCTGGCCAGGCTGGAGATAAAGCTTGTCGGGCGGAAGAATCCGGCGCGTTATGTCGTGTCGATAGTTCTCGTAGCGCTGTTCGACATCTCCCATGAAGTCTGAAAGTTCTGTCTCGAAGGCTGCTGACGTAATCAGCAGTGTTGCGTGATCAAGATAATCAAAAATGCTTGTGGTTTGCTCAAAGAACAGGGGAAGATAGAATTCAATACCGGGCGGTGTATTGCCGTGACTTACTTCAGTATAGATTGACTGGGTCAGTGGGTCGCAGTCAAAGTTTTCCCGAAAAGCCGAGCGAAACTGGTTAATCCCGGTTTCATTCATTGGGAATTCACGTGCCGGGCGTATCTCGATCTGCGGAACCGTGTCGACAGTGCGTTGTGTGTCGGGGTCAAAGAATCGAATTGAATCGATTTCATCGTCAAAAAATTCAAGACGAAAGGGTGACTCAACTCCGGCTGGAAACACGTCAATCAGCCCGCCACGGGATGCAAATTCACCCGGAGATACAACCAGATCAACTGCAGCGTAGTTCGAATCCACAAGGCGAAGGCGAAACTGCTCGAATTCGATGCTCTGGCCGACAGAAATAATAAAGGAGTGGTTGTAAATATAATCGACCGGTGGCAGGAACTGCAGTAATGTACCGGTTTGGATTAAAAGGATGCCTCGTTTGAGCTTTGGAAGCTGAGAGAGAATGCGGATTCTTTCTGACCCCACTTCCTGGTGTGGTGAGAGGTGTTCATAGGGGAGACATTCCAGGCCGGGGAAGTGGAAGACGGGAAGGTCGGCATTGCTGAGATAATACTGAATTTCCTCTTCCAGAACGGTGAGCTCATGCGGGTCGTCCAGTACAATAAAAACAACCCCTGGGTATGTTCGTGCTACTTCGGCGATTGCATAGCTTGCTGCAGAACCATGAAGGTTGTTCCAGGCGACTGATTCCCTGGTAGAAAGGGGTAAAGACGGGTTTAGCAAAGTGGAGACGGATTTGGACAAAAAGAAAGCGGCAATTCTACCCAAATCGGGGGCGGCATGATAAAGAAATCTGGAACTGGCCTGATATCCCGGGAAGTCTGGGCCATTGTACCTGCGGCAGGTCAGGGCGTACGCATGGGTGGTGATCTTCCCAAGCAGCATATGGATTTATGCGGCAAGAGTATACTTCACCATACCTTGTCAAGATTGTGTGAGATGCCGTTCATTACCGGTGTGGTTGTTGGATTGACAGAACCGGATCCCTGGTGGGAAAACAATCCCTTTGAACATCCAAAATTTCATGGAGAGTTTAGGGGGGGTGAACGTAGACAGGATACGGTCCGGGAGGGGGTACTATTCCTGACTGGCACGATTGGGGTTCATTTGGGTGAGTATGTCCTGGTTCACGATGCTGCCCGTCCATGCATCATGCATGAAGATGCACGTAAGGTGATTATGGCGGCAATGAAACACGGGGATGGGGCTGTGCTTGGGTCACGGGTGAAGGACACGATCAAGTCAAGTACTGAAGATGGCGTTATTTCAGGCACTCTGGATCGAAATAGCTGCTGGCGGGCTTATACTCCGCAGGTATTCAATATTGCGAATTTGTCTGAGGCACTGGACATGGTGATGGACAACAAGATTACGGTAACCGATGAGGCAATGGCGATGGAGCATGCTGGCCGGTCGCCGATCATGGTTCAGGGCAGTGACATGAATATCAAGGTTACCGAGGAAACTGACCTGCGTCTGGCCGAGGCATTTCTTGAAGGGAGTACTCAGTCATGAGAGTAGGTATTGGACTGGATGCACATGCCTTGGTCGAGGGAAAAAAACTGATTCTGGGTGGTGTTGAGATTGACTGGCACAAGGGGCTGGAAGGGCACTCGGACGGTGATGCGTTACTGCATGCGATTTGTGATGCATTGCTGGGAGCTGCCGCTCTGGGCGATCTTGGCCAGTATTTTCCATCGGATGATCAGGCCTTCAAGGATATTGACAGTCGTATTTTGCTGAGGCGCGTCAAGAAGATGCTGGATGAAAAAGGCTACAGGATTGTCAACATTGATGCCGTGATCGTCGCCCAGAAACCCAGAATGTCCGGATATATCAAGGCCATGATTGCCAATATTGCCGAGGATACGGGTTTGCCCGCATCGGCAGTCAGCGTCAAATCAACCAGTACCGATCATTTGGGGTTTGCCGGGCGGGAAGAGGGTATTGCGACGCAGGCGATTGCAATGATTGAGATGTAGGTCGGTTGATTCGTTCATTCTCGGTTTGCCCGGAAATCAGGCTTTGATCATTCTGCCAAGCGGACATCCGCCAAACAGGTGCATATGCAGGTGATAGACTTCCTGCCCGCCATGATCGCCACAATTGATCAACAGGCGATAGCCGGACTCGGCAATTCCTTCCTGTCTGGCAATATTGCGGGCTACGACCAGTAAGTGGCCAAGCAATGCCTCGTCCTTTTCGCTGACTTCATTGACGCTCGGAATGAGTTTGTTCGGGATTATCAGAATGTGGGTAGGTGCTTGTGGGTTGATGTCCCTGAAAGCCGTAACCCGTTCATCCTGAAACACAATATCAGCCGGGATTTCCCGATTGACGATTTTAAGGAAAAGTTCATCGCTCATGATGGTTCTCAATGATTGTTTGAATGAATTTTAACCGAAACCGTACCGGGGCAAATTCACGGGAATTGCCCGGATCGACAAAGATAAAACCCGGTACAAGGAAAATTCCTGCTGCTTCCGTTCCCATATGTGCTGGACATTGCCTTGCCATGAAATGCATAAAACAGTAACGCTATGATGTGGCAACTGACTACAGAAGTTAGCAAAATGGATGATTGTATTCTGTGTTGAATTATGTCATATTGTCCATAAATTACACGGAAAAAAATGGCGATCAAATTTAACGACAACGAATTCTCTGAACTGATGGCTCGTTCTGGACTGGGCATCGCCGAGGCAGCTGACCTTCTCGGTGTCCACGACAGGACTGTTCGCCGTTACAGGAACGGCGAAGCCAGACGCATTGATCGGCTCAAGATAGAGAAGCTCCGCGAAATTGCAGACGAGCGTTGCGGGAGCCGCCGGGAGGAAGGGTTCCGGTTCATCGACCTGTTCGCGGGAATCGGTGGACTGCGACGACCGTTCGAGGAAATCGGCGGACGATGCGTGTTCACCTCCGAGTGGGACCGGTTCTGCAGGGAAACCTACACGGCCAATTTTCCAGAGTCGGCTGACAGCGATCATGAGTTTGTCGGTGATATCCGGCCCCATGCAGCGGATCCAGGAAGGGTGCCGGTTCATGATGTCCTGCTTGCCGGTTTCCCGTGTCAACCGTTTTCCATTGCGGGTGTATCCAAGAAGAATTCCCTCGGCCGGCCACATGGCTTCCTGTGTGATACCCAGGGAACCCTTTTCTACGATCTGGCCAAGATACTTCGCCATCACCGTCCACTGGCTTTTCTACTGGAGAATGTCAGGAATCTGGCGGGGCATGACGGCGGCAGGACATTCGCGACGATCATGCATGTGCTTGAGGATGAGCTTGGCTACAGCGTGAAAACCCGCGTGATCGATTCTTCACCATGGGTGCCACAGAAGCGGAAACGAATATTCATTGCGGGGTTCCGGGAGGAGACGGGCTTCGATTTCGGGAAGCTGCCTGTTCCAGATGGTCCCGGACCCATGCTTGGGTCGATTCTCGACCCGAAGGTCGATCCGAAGTACACCCTGACAGCCCACCTGTGGAACTACCTCAAGGAATATAAGAAAAAACACAGCAGGGCCGGGAACGGGTTCGGCTATTCCATGTTCGGTCCGGATGATGTCAGCCGTACCCTCTCTGCCCGCTACTACAAGGATGGCTCGGAAGTGCTTATCCGGCAACGGGGTAAACGGCCGCGACGGCTGACTCCGCGGGAGTGCGCCCGCCTGATGGGCTTCGAGAAGCCCGGAGAGGAGAAATTCAGAATCCCTGTTTCCGATACACAGGCCTATCGCCAGTTTGGCAATGCCGTGGTTGTTCCCGTGGTTCGAGCGATAGCCCAGCTCATGAAACCTCATATCGCCGAACTTCTCGCCCGGGAAGGCAGAGTCCCTCCTGCCATCCGGCAGGATGAAATCCTGATGACTGAACCGGTCATTACGGGCTGATTCATGTCTGCCGACCGGATGCCTCCCGATATTCGGGGTCGGATGATGACCGGAATCCAAGGGCAAAATACGAGGCCGGGGATGGTGATTCGATTGGCCTTGTACCATGGGGGACTGCGTTTTAGGCCATGCTGCCACGACCTGTCCGGAAAGACCGCCTCGTGTTTCTGAAACACTGGGTGGTCATACTGGCCCGTTGTCCGAAGGCATCTATCCGCCCTGCCTGAAGCCAGTTGTCGAGTGGCTACAATCCAAGAATGCGTGTTAATGATCTGGCACCAATTACCGCTTTAGACGGTCGCGGATGCCTGTGCCGAATGGCCGGTTCCGGGCGAAAAAGAACCTGGAATGAAGGGATATGAAGCAGGGACAGTTGCGTGATCATTTTACAGGGGCCGGTGTCAAGCACCTGTCCGGCGTTGACGCGAATCCCCAAAAATCGAACCAGCACGAGATTGGCACAACACGGGAGATGCGGGAACGGTTTCTCGGTGAGGCCCATGAGCAACAATATCAGGTTCAATATATCTGGTTTGGCAGCGATCAAGACAGTATTTCCATCGAAGGCATTGCAACTCACTATGATGCCCGTAGAAGACAGGAACATCGAGCGGCGGAGTGGCGCCTCTACTATCCATCCAATGAGGTCACCAAAGCCATGCGGGAAAGAGATAGCCTGTTTCTCGCAAAACACAACGATGGAAAACTGTATTTTATCGTACGCCGGAAGGTTCCACCAGCGAGCATCAGTTGCTTTGGCTATTTGGGCTGGAGCCAAGAGGAAAGTCCTTTGTCTCCAGAAAATTCCCGAAAGACGGGCCCGGACTGGGTTTTGCGGCCAGTTACATACTTAACGAGATTGGCATCGAGTTCGAGGCCCCGGATGCCGACTGGCTCGACGGTATCATTGAGGAATTTGGCACTTCATTTCCGGGCACCACGGAATTTTCACGTATCGCCCGTCACACTCTCCTCGATGTGCAGGCGAAGGATGATCCGGATGCTGCCCTGCTGGCATGGCTTGCCCATGAAGAGGCCCTGTTTCGGCGTCTGGAGAAGCGAATAGTGTCTAAGCGTTTGGAAGAGGGATTTGCATACGAGAGCGGGGTTGATGTGGACAGCTTCATCCGCTATTCGCTGAGCGTCCACAACCGTCGCAAATCCCGCATGGGCCATTCGCTGGAAAACCATCTGGAAGCGGTATTCGAGGCCTTCGGTATTTCATATGACCGTGGCAGGGTAACCGAAAACGGAAACAGGCCTGATTTTCTTTTTCCCAGTGTGAAGTCCTACCATGCTTCGCCTGCCACAGGTGCCGCCAATCTTGCCATGCTGGGAGCCAAGTCATCATGCAAGGAGCGCTGGAGGCAGGTATTGGCAGAAGCAGAAAAGATACCCAGAAAGCACCTCCTGACACTTGAACCGGGGATTTCGGAGGCCCAGACGAAGCAGATGGAGTCTTCAAGCCTGCAACTGGTTGTACCCCGTGATATTCAGGACAGCTACAGTGAAGTGCAACAGGAATGGCTCTGGAATCTTGAGGACTTCGTACGGTATGTACGCGATCTTTAGATCGAATTTTGCATGAGGATATAAGATGGTGCGAGTGTGCAGGTGATTTTAAGATGACATATGTGAATTATATGCATAAATATTGCAAAATCGCCCGCTCCGCCTGTCGATTATCCCTACTCGCCCCTAACGTCTTAATCCATAAATAGAAAACATGAAAGTGTCCCTATTCCCTATATCCCGTGTGGTATGGCTTTGGGGGAAGCCAGCGGTTCACCCAATGGATGATTCCATGTCCAGAGTCGAAACTCATGGTACATCAAGCCTTGCGCCTGATACAGAGCACTCCGTTTAAGGATTAGGATAACAGGGGCGAGTTTGATTCGATGAATCATCTGGAGGCTATGCCTTTGGCTATTCCACCGATTATGCCACCATATACGTTGATCACGTTATCCATACCCTGATTCAGGCTTGACTGGCAAATGGTCGATGTTAATAACGCCCTAAATGATTCAGTCGACCTATCCTGCTACGCCTGTACGCGGTTGTATCTGCCCAATCTCTGCACCAAGATGCTGTTCTGCCTTGCGCAGCTCATAGCTTTTCTGCAGATTCATCCAGAAACCGGCAGATGTACCGAACCAGCGGCCGAGCCGCAGGGCCGTGTCTGCCGTAATCCCACGACGACCACGAATGACCTCGGACATACGGTTTTCAGGTACTTTCAGCTGTCGCGCAAGCTCTGCAGGACTGATGCCTATTTCATCCAGTTCGTCTTTGAGGATTGTGCCGGGGTGGATCGGTGTTCTGTTCATCATCGCGCCGTATTAGTGATAATCAACAATTTCAACGTTTTCAGGTCCATCATCGGGCCATTTGAAGCAGATACGCCATTGCCGGTTGATACGTATGCTGAACTGGCCTGCTCTGTCTCCACTTAATGCTTCAAAACGATTACCCGACAACGCAATCAGGTCATCGGCGGATTTCGCTGCGTCAAGAATTTCCAGACGCTTTTCCGCCTGCTGACTGAAACTCTGAAAAGCCCGGACAAACTCACCGTTTGCAAATGCTTCGGTTCGTTTATCCCGATAGCTCTTGATCATGACTTTCAATAATACCCAGTTCCAGTCCGAAGTGCAACACTGCCCCCTGTCCTTAAGTGAATGCCATTGGGAATGCACCCCGCCACGGCGTTCCGGCAGGGCAGCCGGTGCCGCTGACCCTCCGAATCCCGCCTGCCGGGCCATTCCCCGGTATTTTCCGCACCCGCACCGCCGAAACCCCGGCCTGCAGCGGGCAAAAAAATCTCTATTTTGGGATTAGGGGTGCATACTACATGAACGTCAGTACAACAATTCCCTGTACAGCGGATGGTTTGCGATCCAGTTGTTCAGGGCTGTCAGTGTGGCTTGATAAGCCCGGTGCGTATTCGGGCGAGAAAACCCCAGTTCAGGCAACGGTTTCCTACTGCTTGCGGGTGAGGATATCTTGGTGGACAATGGCGGGACTCATGGCAGGATTATGGCTTGCCCGGGGACTATAAGGCAGTTTTCAGGCGGTTTGCAATCCGGTATAACCGTGAATCGTGAATGCCAATCTCCTTCAAGTGTGTGACGGTATTGATGACGTAATCAGCATTGGTCCCCATCGGACCTTCCGCTCCCCTGATAATGCTGATGATGTCATTGTCCGAATTCAGGGATGCGAACTGTTTGTGGTCCTTTCTCGAAACGAAAGTCAGGGCTTCGACCTTGTTGCCGTTTTCAAGATAGACATTCTTAACGATGGGCCGATAGGCATAATTGGTCTTTTCCCGGTCATAGAGATATTGCAGGGTTTCTTCGCGGCAACCCTCATCAAT
>VXPI01000228.1 GCA_009839585.1 Gammaproteobacteria bacterium | reverse complement strand
CTACCACGATGATTCCATCACCCAGAATTCTCGAGTTTCCTATCCGATCTACCAAATTGACAATATCGGCAGCCCCGTATCTAAGAGCGGTCCTGCGAGTCAGGTCGTGTTTCTGTCTGCCGATGCGTTTGGGGTGTTGCCACCAGTTGCAAAATTAACCCCAGAACAGACCAAATATCATTTTCTTTCTGGCTTCACCGCAAAACTGGCTGGCACTGAGTTGGGTATTGATGAGCCGGTTCCGACATTTTCGGCCTGTTTCGGTTCGGCATTTCTCAGCCTGCATCCGATCCGTTATGCCCAAGAACTGGTACGCAAGATGGAGGCCAACGGAGCAACGGCCTATCTGGTAAACACCGGTTGGAACGGAACAGGTGAGCGTATTTCCATCAAGGCGACACGACGCATCGTTTCGGCCATTGTTGAAGGTAAAATTGATAACGCATCGACTTCTGTTTTGCCGATATTCAATTTGGCAATCCCCGATCGAATTGAAGGTGTAGACTTGACCATTCTGGATCCCAGAAATACCTATTCCAACCCCGCAGAATGGACTCAGAAAGCCGAGCATCTGGCTAATCTGTTCATTGAGAATTTCAAGAAATATACCGACTTGTCCGAAGCTCGGGCATTGATCGACCACGGGCCGCAACTGATCAATTAAGATCGAGTACGCAATAAAGACCGCTGTAAAAGCCAAAGGGTTCTCGCGAAACAAACATTTGCGGCTGCCAATGAGGCAGTGACATGGAAGCCCTGAATTTCGTCTATCCATGATGCACGAAACTGGGTACGCCCGAGAGCGGTTCACCAGAAAATCAGAAAGTTTCGTGTGATGCTACAATGAGACTGGATTGTCTCGGTAGATGAATCTGTCATCATGCTCCAGTAAACCGGACATGACTATTCATTCTCTGATATATCCGGTTCTGATGAAACCGGAACCGAGAGATAAAGGAGATAGCAGTTTCTGTCTGGAGAATATTCCGGCAGCACGTATCCAGCATGTCGAAGAAACAGCACAAGATCATTCAAGACGTCTATAATGCAACATCGGATGAACAGTCCGCACAGGCATATGATCAATGGGCGCATCAATACGAACAGGATGTTCTGTCCTGGGGAGCCCGATTCCCGTTTGTTGCCGCTACCGTCTTCGCACGCTTTGTCGGTCTGGAACAAGGCAAGATACTGGATGCAGGTTGTGGGACTGGATTGCAGGGTGAGTTGCTTCACTTGTGCGGATATTCCGACATCGTGGGAATAGACATGTCGGAAGGGATGCTGAGTGTGGCAAGGCCAAAAGGAATCTATTCCAGCCTTTACCCGATGACACTCGGGCAAGAGCTGGACTTTGCCGATGATACATTTGCCAATGCAATTACCACCGGAACCATTACCCCGGGTCATGCGCCTCCTCATTCCTTTATGGAGATCATCAGGGTAACCCGGAGCCAGGGAAAGATCATTGTCAATATCCGAACCGATGACGATGTTGACCCCGCTTATCCGGCAGCCTTACGGGAATATGAAAACTCGGGATTATGGAAGAAGATTTATCAGTCGGAAGAATATCCGGCAATGCCGACTGGCGAGCCCGATATTCTAACCACGGCCTATGTCTATGAAGTATTGTAGGAGTAATCCCGGCATTGCCGTCAGGTTTCATTGAGTCCCGGCATGAATTGACGGATGAAATCAGATAGGTTGCCAGCGTCTCGCCTGCTCCTTGAGGGATGCAGCCTCCTCGGCCTTGAACTGTCAGAACAGCAGCTACGAGCGCTTGAGATGCACATTGAGCATATCGTCAGGTGGAGTCGACGGGTGAATTTGACATCAATCCTTGATGCTGAACAAATGATAATCCGGCATATTCTCGACTCCCTTGCTATTTTTCCCTATATCCGAGGGACACGATTGCTGGATATCGGAAGCGGAGGCGGCTTTCCCGGTCTACCCATCGCGATAACACATCCTGATATTCAAACCGTGCTTCTGGACAGTAGCAAAAAGAAGACCGAGTTTCTCGGCCATGTCGTATCCCAGCTGGAATTGGGCAATGTCAGCGTCATCCATGAGAGAGTTGAGAACCACCGCCCAGCCCAGCCTTTTCATACCCTAACAGCACGGGCGGTTGGTTCCATTGAACGAATTCTTGGACAGGCTCAAGCCCTTTGCCATCCTGGTAAGCGGCTTCTGATCATGAAAGGGAAGCCCCCTGAATCAGAAATCCGCAATCTGGCTATTGAGAGGGTTCGTGAACTATCCATTGTAGAATTACATGTTCCATACCTGAACGCGGATCGGAATCTGGTTGTGATAGAGTTTTGAACATGCCTCGAACCATTGCCATTACCAATCAGAAAGGCGGCGTGGGAAAAACCACGACCGCAGTCAATCTTGCATCCACACTGGCCTATGCGGGTTACAGCGTGTTACTCGTTGATATGGATCCGCAGGGAAATGCTTCCGGTGGTAGTGGAATTGCGATTAATCATCTTGAGGCAAGCATTTATCAGGTATTGCTGGGCACAATAGAAATCGGCGATGCATTATGTCAAACCGATCATGGTTTTCATGTCGCACCATCCCACCGGGATCTGGTGGGGGCTCAAGTCGAGTTGGGGATGTTTTCGGATAAGGAATTTCGGCTGAAGCATGCCTTGGGGAAAATCGACTCGGACTATGATTTCATCCTCATTGACTGTGCACCGACCTTGAATATCCTGACTATCAATGCACTGGCTGCCGCTAATGAGGTGCTGGTGCCGGTGCAGTGCGAATATTATGCGCTGGAAGGCCTGTCAAACCTGATCAAGACGATCGAACTGGTTCGAGAAAAACTGAATCCGGATTTGAAAATCGCAGGCTTGGTTCGAACTATGTATGATGTCCGTAACCGGCTTTCAATCGAGGTTTCAGAACAGCTCGGCACGCATTTTCCGGACAGCTTGTACAGGACCGTTATCCCGAGAAATGTGCGCTTGGCGGAAGCACCAAGTTATGGACAACCGATTCTGGAATATGACCGGAAGTGTTCAGGTTCAAAAGCCTACGTGGCATTGGCCAGTGAGGTATTGAGAAAGCCCCCCCAGGTGATGATCGAAGTACATGGAGGCGCTGGCTGATGGCTGAGAAAAAAAGTCGCCTGGGGCGAGGCCTGGGAGCCTTGCTTGATGATATCAAGACAACCACTCAGACTGTTGAAGGTTCGAGAGGCTTATCGGATACTTCCATCTCAAAGTCAGGTCGTCTGAAAGAAATATCGATCACACAGCTTACCCAAGGCAAATACCAGCCACGAAAAAACTTTGATACCCAGGAACTCGAAGAATTAGCGAAGTCGATTCGCACGCAGGGAATTTTGCAGCCACTGCTGGTTCGTCAAATCTCGGACCATGGATACGAAATAGTGGCCGGAGAACGGCGCTGGAGGGGGGCGCAGCTTGCCGGACTTGATACGGTTCCGGTCGTTATCCGTCAGATTGATGATCAGGCCGCGATGGCGGCAGCGCTGGTTGAAAACATCCAGCGTCAGGATCTCAATGTGCTGGAAATGGCAAGAGGCTTTAAACGCTTGCTGGATGAATTCAATCTGACCCATGATGAGGTGGCCAGTGTTGTTGGATGTTCAAGATCTCATGTTACCAACCTAATCAGACTGCTTAATCTCGGAAATACATCTCTGGAGCTTCTTCAGGAAGGCAGACTGGAGATGGGTCATGCCCGCGCCCTATTGGCATTACCAGAACCTCAGCAAAAGCGCGTGGCCCTGAAGATTGTAGAGAAGAGCCTTTCGGTCAGGCAAACGGAATCTCTGGTCAGGCAATGGTTGAAAAACAGCAATGGTCCGGGAAAGCCAGACAGGAAACAGAAACTGAGTCGGGATATTCAGAATACCGTGGAATCCTTGTCGACCAGGATTGGTTCCAGGGTCGATATCCAACATGGCACAAACAAGGGGAAACTCATTATTCACTATCATTCTCTGGATGAGCTCGATGGCATTATTGAGCGTATAAAGTAATGCTGTATGACAGGTGTCCGTGCGTCTCGCATTGGAACGACACTTCTAATTCACTCCGCTATCTCTATGAGGCATCTTGGTTCCATCGTGCTTTGCAATACCATTGTGTATCGAATATCATGGATTTTCGTTTACTCACTGTCGGGTGAAGTGCATGAGAAGGCCCAATTTCATCCTGATTTGCACTGACCAACAGCGGTCTGATAGCATGGGTTGCTACGGCAACTCTTTCGCGAGAACTCCGAATATCGATTCCATCGCCCGTGAGGGTGTCAGGTTCGATCGCCATATCACGCCAATGCAGATATGTTCTCCAAGTCGGGCCACCATGGTTACTGGGCTTTATCCCAGACACCATGGGCTGGTCGTAAATGGCATGTCCTTGTCAGAGAGTGTGCCCACATTGCCTGCGGCGCTGTCCGCAAACGGATACCGGACGCATGGCGTGGGCAAGCAGCATCTGCAACCGCTACTCGCTCCGGCTGAACGCAATATGCCGGATTCCCGTGCGTTCTGGAAGAAGCCGGGTTCAGAAGACTGGAATGGGCCGTATTATGGCTACCAGACGGTCGATCTGCTTCTGGGAGAATCCGATACTGCACATCTGGCCGGTCACTATGCGAACTGGCTGAAAGTGGTAGCACCGGGTGAATGGCACAAGTTGCTACCGGAATCCGCTCATGAGCCGGTGCCGGAGGATCTTGACAAGATATGGCAAAGTGCAATACCCGTTGAACTGCATTACAACACCTGGATTAGCGACCTTGCCGTGTCTTTTCTTGATTCAATGGCAATTACTAACCGAGACAGCAGACAGCCGTTTTTCCTATTCGTTTCCTATCCCGATCCTCACCATCCGTTCGACCCACCTTCCGAGTATGCTGCCCGGTACGATTGGCAGGCAATGCCGCGGCCAGCGGTGGCGAACGGGGAGCAGGAGCGAATACCGCCATACTGTGGCGATTTGTATCCATGGTCCGGCAGTTTCAGGGAAAGCTATTGGGCGGCGGATGAAGGACTTGAAGCTGGAGCGTTGCTGACGACCGACCGGATAAGCGAGAGTTCGTTACAAAAGGCGACTGCCTATACCTATGCGATGATCGAAATGATCGACGACGGGGTCGGCAGGATACTCGGAGCGCTTTCGGACAAGGGCTTTACGGAGGATACGGTCGTTGTCTTCACGTCCGATCATGGGGAATATCTTGGAGATCATGGTATCCTGCACAAGGGTCCGGCATCATATAGGCAGGTGACCGAAGTTCCCATGCTGATGAGGGGGCCGGATATTACTCCCGGACTTTGTGTCGGGGCCTTGACCGGGCATGTCGATCTTGCTCCGACGGTTCTTGATCTTGCGGGGATTCAGGATGCGATGCCGGCAGGAGACGGAAAGAGTCTCAGGTCATTGCTGAAAGGAAGTTCGGCTGGTTGTTTCAGGGAGTTCAATTTAGGCGAATACCATCCTACAGCCAGAAAGGATTTGTACAACCAGACGGTCCAGACCGAGAAATGGCGTCTGACGCGCTACCCCGAACACCCCGAATGGGGTGAACTTTTTGATCTTGAGACAGATCCTGGCGAGCATTTCAACCTGTTTCAGTCCCCGGCCATGGCATCGCTTGTGAAAGACCTTTCGTCAATTCTCAGGGAGCGGTTTCCGCCTGAGCCGAATGCTGGCAGCGAGGTGATTTGCAAGTGGTAGGCAAAATGTCTCCAATCCACAGTTACGCATGTTGCCGGCCTTTTCCGGAATGTTCTGGTTAATGCCGCGAGACAACTCCAAAGGATCAAACTTGCCATGACCAAGCACTGCCTGCACCGTGCTGACATGCAGCAAAATAAATCATGCCGAATATTTTTTGAGCCTTCTGCACAACTTTTATGGGCAAGGAACTAGACCTGTTAACACATTTTCCATATATGTGGCATGCTCGATGCCCGTGGTTTTCGACTGGAACAGTACAGGGGAACAGGCTATGGAACTTGCACAGGCGCAGTACGAGCGCATTGCGCTGCTGCTTCCAAGGCAGCGGGGCAATGTCGGCCTCTCGAACCATCAGGCAATCAGTGCCATTCTCTGCGTGGCCGGGCATGGCTGCAAGTGGCGATGCCTGCCGGAACGGTTCGGCAGCCGGCACGCCATCTGTACGCGCATGAACCGGTGGTCGAAGAACGGCGTTCTCGACCGGTGTTCGAGCACCTGCAGCGGGAGCAGGAGATCCGGGTCCGGATCGAGGCCCTGGGTCTCGACAGCGCCAGCATCAAGGTACATCCCGACGGCACGGGCGCCCTAACACGTCTTCAAGGTAAATCGGGTCAAGATTTGCCGATTTTCAATGACTGGCTGTTTACGAGATCAACATGAATATCTGCTTAACGTATTGCATTCCCTGAAAATACGATTGCTTCAGGCCCATCTTTCTCATTGGAAAAGATCAGGAGAGCGAGCGTTGACTTGGTAGCGACTTGTTGCTACATTATGGATATGCGTGCAGTAGGCATTAAAACCTTAAACAGTCGCTTGAGCGAATACATTCGCATTGCGGCACAAGGCGAAACGGTATTGGTGACAGATCGAGACCGGGTAGTTGCCGAACTTTCTCCACCCAGCCCCCGAAGAAGTGAGGTTCTGGGGGATGCAATGCTGGCAGAAGGTGTTCGCAAGGGCTGGATACGACCTCCCTTGATATCCCTAGCTGGCGGGGTGCCGTCACCCGAAGGCATCAACGCATTGGACAGCATTCTCTCTGATCTCGATGCCGACCGCAGTGATCGATGATTTACATCGATACTTCTGTTGCGCTCTCTCAATTATTCGCAGAGGATCGCAAGCCCCGGTTATCTCTGTGGGCACAGCCCCTCATCGCCAGTCGCCTTCTTGAGTACGAAGTATGGACGCGGTTGAACACACTTGGCCTGAACGATTCTCATGGCGATTGGGCCCGGCAACTGATTGAAGGCATTGCACTGGTTGAACTCGTCCCTCCAGTTCTTGAACGGGTTTTGGATCCTTTCCCAATGCCTGTTCGGACACTTGATGCCTTGCACCTGGCTACTCTGCATCATCTGATATCTAGCGGTCTGCGTATCGAACTCGCCAGTTATGATTTACGCATGAATCAGGTTGCCGAAACGATGGGAGTTCCACTGGTTTCCGACTTGTAGTTGGTTAGAACGACCCAGGCGCTTCGATTTGCCAATTCATTGCTGAAAAATGTGGTTATCGGGAATATCGACTCAAGACCTTGTGGTCCACCAGCGCAACGACGGGAGAAGTGTGCAAAAGGATAGCAGGGATTGGGAGATTCGATCACACTCATTGATGATTTTTCAGGGTCAACATTGGGGTCAACATTGGGTTGAAGTTTTTCAGACCTTCTCATACAATAATGCGCTCTTGATTAAGGTCGCTTGACAGTACAGCAATGCCGGATTGTTCCGAGTCTGGACGACATGACCTCAACAGGGCTGTCAGGCAGATATTGCTGCTACAGAGTGTAGCAGCCGCAATCGTATTGATGGCTTTTGTGGCTTACTTCGCACTCAGGGAGTCGGAGAACGTGGCGACTGGCTTGATCGCGGCAGGTTATGGGTCGATGCTGGCCTTGATCGGGACAATGATTAGCGCACGCAGTGCACAACGCTCAGGCGATTTTGCGGCAACCGGCAGCAATATGGCGATGGTGCCGATTTTCTCCGGGCTGGTGCTGAAGCTGGTCGTTATGGGCGGGGGTATCGGACTTGGGCTGGCTTTGCTGGGTCTTGATGCGATACCTCTTTTGGTGGCATTTGCCGTGGTCAAGATGAGCAGTATGTTTTCAATATTGGTTCAGCCAATCGTAAAAAGCTAGTTTCGGATTGAGAGCAGGGTGCAAAGCGTAACAGCAGAATCTACAATTCAGTTGCCCAAGCGCATTGATGAAACAACATGGGCAAAGACCGATTAACCATGAATCATTCAGGTACCCTTTCCTAACCAACCCTTCAGTCAGTTATGGCGGCATCGGAAAATATCACCTCCAGCGAATTCATTCGCCACCACCTTGCCAATCTGACCTTTGGTCAGCATCCGGATGGTTCATGGGGGATTGCGCACAGTGCTGCCGAAGCCGGGCAAATGGGGCTCATGGCAGTGCATCTCGACAGCCTGTTCTGGTCTTTTTTACTGGGCACCCTGTTTCTCTGGATGTTCCGTAGCGTTGCCGTCAGGGTGACGGCAGACACCCCTGATGGACTCCAGAATTTTTGCGAGTGGCTATGCGAGTTTGTGGATGAGAACGTGCGAGGCTCCTTCACCGCAAAGAATGATCTGGTGGCACCCATGGCACTGACCCTGTTTTGCTGGATTTTTCTGATGAATCTCATGGACCTGATTCCAGTCGAACTCATCCCCCGCATCTTGCAACTATTTGGCGTTCATTACCAGAAAATCGTACCTACCACAGATCCAAATATTACCTTCGGATTGGCGCTCAGTGTATTTGGGCTGATTATTTACTACAGTATCAGGGTCAAGGGCCCGCTTGGATTTGCTGCGGAATTGACCATGCATCCATTTGAGGCAAAAAATCCATTGCTCAAGGTTCTGTTCATGCCAATCAATTTTTTCCTTGAGTTTGTGAGCCTTGTCTCCAAACCCATATCGCATTCCTTGCGACTATTCGGCAATCTGTATGCTGGCGAGATGATTTTCATCCTGATTTCGCTAATGTACGGAACCAGTGTCGTACTGACCCTGTTTGGTGGGGTCTTGCAGTTTGTCTGGGCAGTCTTCCATATTCTCGTCATCACTCTGCAGGCCTTTATCTTCATGGTATTGGCAATTGTCTATATGGACATGGCCCATCAGCACCATTAAACGCAAAATAGCCCATATGGCAGTTTTTTATTTCAATTTAATTGACTATTCGGAGAAGTAGATGGAACAAGCACTTTTGTACATTGCCGGAGCGATCATGATGAGTTTTGGCGCATTGGGCGCTGCCATCGGTATCGCCATACTTGGTGCACGATATTTGGATGGTGCGGCACGTCAGCCCGAGCTGATCCCGATGTTGCGTACCCAGTTCTTTATCGTGATGGGTCTGGTTGATGCCGTGCCCATGATCGCCGTTGGTATATCCATGTATGTGCTATTTGCAGTCGCATAGCCTGCAAACACGTCATCACATGAAGTCATAGACTGAGGCTGCAACCATGAATCTAAATTTGACCTTAGCATTTCAGGTGTTGTTCTTCATCGTTTTCGTCTGGTTTAGCAAACGTTTTGTCTGGACGCCGATTATTGGTGCCCTGAACGAACGGAAAACCAAGATCGCTGATGGTCTGGCAGCAGCTGAAAAAGGCCAGATAGCCGAACAGGAAGGTCGTCAGAAAGCCGAGGCGGTGATTGACGAGGCCAAACAGCAGGCCAGCGAAATCATCAACAAGGCTGAAAAATACGGCAGCGAACTGGTTGAGCAGGCCAAACAGAATGCGCGTGAGGAAGAAGGAAAAATCCTCACTGCTGCCCGGGCTGAAATCGATACCGAAATCAATCGTGCCCGGGAAAGTCTGCGTCAACAGGTTGGCGAGTTGGCAGTGGCAGGTGCCAGGCAAATCCTCAAGAAGGAGGTCGATGCCACTGCACATGCGAAACTGCTTGATGATCTGGCCGCCAAGCTTTGAGATCACGGACACTGCGTTAATTCAAGATGCCGTCGCAAAGCAACATCGCTAGACCCTATGCACAGGCACTGTTTCAGTTGGCTCTTGAGGAAGGCAGACTGGCTGCCTGGCATGACCAATTGCAATGGCTGGCCCTGGTTGCGGATGACCCCCAACTCAAGGAATTGGCAGCAAGTCCAAATATCACCCCTGGCCAGATCATCGGATTGATCCATGAGATTTCAGGTGATCATCTGGATCAGCATGGACGGAATCTGGTGCAGTTGATCGTGCAAAATGGCCGTCTTTCAGCAGTCGGTGAAATCGCCAGTGCTTACGCAGAATTGCGTGCAGAAGCGGAAAAAACCATAACCGCCTCAATGATCACGGCAACCCCGATAGACGAAAGCCAGCGACAAGGCTTCCAGACCGCGCTCAAGAGCAAACTCGGTCGAGTGGTCGAGCTGGAATTCGAGGTGGATGAAGAGTTGATCGGAGGGGCGGTAATCCGTGCTGGAGACTGGGTCGTCGATGGATCAGTCAAGGCCCAGCTTGATCGGTTAGTAGGGGCGATCGGTTCCTGATCAACCAAGCAATAAGAATTCAGAGGAATTATTGACATGTCGATACAGTTGAATCCATCCGAAATCAGCGAACTGATTAAGGAGCGTATCAAGAATTTTGAATCTGGCGCAGAAGCCCGTACCGAAGGCACGGTAGTGATGCTGACGGACGGTATTGCGCGGATTCACGGGCTGAGCGAGGCCTTGCAAGGAGAGATGCTGGAATTTCCCGGCAATACTTTTGGACTGGCCCTGAACCTCGAGCAGGATTCGGTCGGCGCAGTTATCATGGGTGACTATAAGCACCTTTCAGAAGGTGACACTGTCAAGTGTACCGGTCGCATTCTCGAGGTGCCGACCGGCGAGACGATGCTGGGAAGGGTCGTGAATGCGCTTGGCCAGCCGATTGATGGCAAGGGTCCAATCGAGTCTACGCATGCCTCTCCGATCGAGAAAATTGCTCCCGGAGTAATTGCCCGCAAGTCAGTCGATCAGCCAGTGCAGATTGGCCTGAAGTCGATCGACTCGATGGTGCCGATCGGGCGCGGTCAGCGTGAATTGATTATCGGCGACCGGCAGACGGGTAAAACGGCAGTTGCCGTTGATGCAATCATCAACCAGAAAGGCACTGGAATCAAGTGTATTTATGTCGCTATTGGCCAGAAAGCATCCAGCATTGCGGGCGTGGTACGCAAACTGGAAGAGCACGGCGCGATGGAGCATACTATTGTAGTCGCTGCCGCCGCTTCGGATTCAGCAGCCGAACAGTACATTGCGCCGTATGCCGGTTGCTCCATGGGTGAGTTCTTCCGTGACCATGGCCAGGATGCGTTGATCATCTATGATGATCTGACCAAGCAGGCCTGGGCGTATCGGCAAATTTCCCTGTTGCTGAAACGGCCTCCAGGACGTGAAGCGTATCCCGGTGATGTCTTCTACCTGCATTCTCGACTGCTTGAACGCGCATCGCGAATTACTGTGGAGGAAGTCGAGAAACGCTCCGGCAGTGGCGGAACCGGCAATACCGGATCCCTGACCGCACTGCCGATTATTGAAACCCAGGCGGGCGACGTATCCGCTTTTGTTCCGACCAATGTGATTTCAATCACCGATGGCCAGATTTTTCTGGAGACGGACTTGTTCAATGCAGGCATGCGCCCTGCAATCAATGCAGGCCTGTCGGTATCCCGGGTGGGTGGAGCGGCCCAGACCGGTATCATCAAGAAGCTCGGTGGCGGTATCCGGCTTGCACTGGCCCAGTACCGGGAACTGGCTGCATTCTCGCAGTTTGCTTCCGATCTCGATGAAGCCACCCGGCGCCAACTGGAGCGTGGAGAAAGAGTCATGGAGATGATGAAACAACCACAATACCAGCCAATGTCCGTGGCAGAGATGGCATTTTCCCTGTATGCCGTAAATGAAGGCTATCTGGATGACTTGCAAGTAGCGGAGGTGGTACCGTTCGAGGCAGCCATGCAGTCCTATCTCAAGTCCAGTCACGCCGAATTGGTGGACTCGATCAATGCTGACCCGAACTACAGCGATGAAGTTGCGGGCAAAATGGGTTCTGCGATCGAAGACTTCAAGAAAAACGGCAGTTGGTAAGCCAACGGGCGAGAACAAACGGGATTGACCAGTCATGGCGGGCGCAAAAGAAATACGCAACCAGATCAAGAGTATCGGGAGCACCCGAAAAATCACCAAAGCCATGGAAATGGTGGCGGCCAGCAAAATGCGGCGCGCCCAGGAGCGTATGCAGGCTGCACGTCCCTATGCAGAAAAAATGCGTCAGGTTGTCTCGCACATGAGTGAGGCTAATCTTGAATACAGGCATCCATATCTCAGCCCACGGGAAGAGATCAAGAGTGTCGGCTTTATCGTGGTCTCGAGTGATCGAGGATTGTGCGGTGGCCTGAACGTCAATGTCTTTCGCAAGGCGGTAAACGCAATGTCCGAGTGGCATGACAAGGGTGTGGACGTGAAACTGGTGACCATCGGCAAGAAGGCGAGTGCCTACTTCAGCCGCTTTAATGTCCAGATCGCCGGCGAAGCGAGCGGACTCGGTGATGCACCCCATCTTGAGGTGCTGGTCGGCGCGATCAAGGTGATTATGGATGCCTATATTGAGGGTGAAGTTGACCGGCTGTTTATTGTCAGCAATAACTTTGTCAACACCATGACCCAGGCACCGGATGTGGAACAACTGATTCCGATTACACCGACAACGGAGGAATCGGAACATCAGCATTGGGACTATATCTATGAACCGGAATCCAGGGAAATCATTGATCTCTTGATGGACCGGTATGTCGAATCCCTGATTTATCAGAGGGTAGCGGAAAATTCAGCCTGTGAGCAGGCTGCCAGAATGGTGGCCATGAAGGCGGCCACCGACAATGCCGGAAAGCTGATTGATGATCTGCAACTGGTTTACAACAAGGCCAGACAGGCATCAATCACTCAAGAGCTTTCCGAGATTGTAGGCGGAGCTGCAGCCGTATAGCAGCAAACTTGAATGAATAAAATTGAATTAATGTAAGAGGCGTTTGAACCATGAGTTCAGGAAATATCGTAGAGATCATAGGCGCAGTTGTGGATGTCCAGTTTCCAAGAGACTCTGTGCCCAAAGTATATGATGCGCTGAAAATTGACTCGGCGGGCTTGACCCTCGAAGTCCAGCAGCAAATGGGAGATGGTGTGGTTCGCTGCATTGCAATGGGTTCTTCCGATGGTCTGAAAAGGGGGCTTGATGTGAGCAATACCGGTGCCCCGATTTCCGTTCCGGTCGGTGCCGGAACGCTGGGCCGTATCATGGATGTTCTGGGAGATCCGGTAGACGAAGCTGGTGAGATCAAATCCGATGTCCGCATGCCCATTCACCGACCTTCACCAACCTATGAAGAACAGGCGGCGAGCGTTGAATTGCTCGAGACCGGAATCAAGGTGGTTGACTTGATCATGCCGATTGCCAAGGGCGGCAAGATCGGACTGTTTGGTGGTGCCGGGGTCGGCAAGACAGTTACCTTGCTGGAGCTGATCAACAACATTGCGACCGCACACAGTGGATTGTCGGTATTTGCCGGGGTCGGAGAGCGAACCCGGGAAGGCAACGACTTCTATCACGAAATGCAGGAAGCCGGTGTGGTGAATGTGGAAAAACCGGAAGAGTCCAAGGTTGCAATGGTATATGGACAAATGAATGAACCCCCGGGTAACCGGCTTCGAGTGGCCTTGTCCGGATTGACCATGGCTGAATATTTCCGGGATGAAGGCCGCGATGTATTGATGTTTATCGACAACATCTATCGTTACACGCTGGCAGGAACCGAAGTTTCGGCGTTGTTGGGAAGAATGCCATCTGCGGTTGGCTATCAACCGACTCTTGCGGATGAAATGGGGGCACTGCAGGAACGCATTACTTCGACCAGAACCGGATCAATTACCTCGTTTCAGGCAGTGTATGTTCCAGCGGACGACTTGACTGATCCATCGCCAGCTACCACTTTTGCACACCTTGATGCCACACTGGTCCTGTCGAGACAGGTTGCCGAGCTTGGTATCTATCCGGCGGTTGATCCACTTGATTCGACCTCGCGTATGCTTGATCCCCTGGTGATTGGCAACGAGCACTATGAGACAGCTCGTGCGGTACAGGGTATCCTGCAACGTTACAAGGAATTGCAGGACATTATCGCAATTTTGGGTATGGATGAGCTTTCCGAGGAAGACAAGCAGGCCGTTGGTCGAGCCCGGCGGATGCAGCGGTTTCTCTCACAGCCCTTCACGGTTGCTCAGACCTTTACCGGAACGCCTGGAAAATATGTAAGCCTGAAGGAGACAATCAAGGGCTTTCAGGGCATTGTGGATGGTGAATATGATCATCTGCCGGAACAGGCTTTCTATATGGTCGGCAGCATTGACGAGGCCGTCGAAAAAGCCAAAACCCTGAGTTAGTTTACGGGATTATTTATCCATGTCCACCATCAGAGTTGAAATCGTCAGTGCCGAGCAGGAGATCTGGTCGGGTGAGGGAACAATGGTGTTCGCTCCGGGTGTTGCGGGTGAACTCGGTATTGCGCCCCGTCATGCGCCACTCATCACAAGACTGATATCAGGAGATGTGCGGGTGCAGATGGAAGATGGCGAGCAGCAGTTTTTCTTTATCACGGGAGGGTTGCTGGAGATACAGCCGGATCTGGTTACCGTATTGTCCGATACTGCGATGCGTGGAGATGAACTGGATGAGGAAGCAGCGCAGGCCTCGATGAAGCGGGCAGAAGAGCAATTCGAGGGGGCGAGTGTTGGCGATCAGGATTATGCCGACATGAAGGCGGAACTTGCCGCTTGGGCGGCACAGCTCCGCGCTATCGAAAAACTCAAGAAGATCCGGGGTTGACGGAAAAACAACCTTGAGGAACTGCGGCTATTGTTCGAGGTCCTTGCGGTATAGGCGTGTGACCAGACTTGAGGTGTCGTAGCGATTGCCGCCGGTAGCCTGGATTTCTGCATAATACCCATCAACAATTTCCGTGACCGGCAAATCCGATCCGTTTTTTTTCGCCTCATCCATGCAAAGCCTCAAATCCTTGCGCATCCAGTCGACGGCGAAGCCGAATTTAAACTCATTCTCGAGCATGGTCTGATTGCGGTTGATCATCTGCCATGAACTGGCTGCACCTTTTGATATGACCTCGAATACCTGATTGCAGTCAAGGCCTGCGTTCACGCCGAATGCCAAGCCTTCCGACAGTCCCTGCACAAGACCTGCAATGCAGATCTGGTTGACCATTTTTGTCAGTTGTCCAGAGCCGCTGTTGCCCATCAGCATCACGGACTGGGCGAAACAGTCGATTAGTGGCCTGGCTTTGTCGAAGACAGGCTGATCACCTCCAACCATAACCGTCAGAATTCCGTTTTCCGCTCCAGCCTGACCGCCTGAGACCGGCGCGTCAAGAAAGTCAAAGCCCTGTTGCCTGGCCAATCCGTAGAGTTCGGTAGCGACCGTTGCCGATGCCGTTGTGTGGTCAACGAACACGGCGCCCTGTTTCATATTTGAGAAAGCGCCTCCCTCGCCAATGGTGACACTTCTCAGGTCATCATCGTTGCCAACGCAACAGAACACGAAATCTGCATCCTGAGCTGCTTCTGCCGGTGTAATCGCATACGTTCCGGCATATTCTATTGACCATTTTTCGGCCCTGGATGTGGTTCGGTTATAGACGCATACCCGATGACCGTTTTTTGACAGATGTCCAGCCATGGGGTAACCCATGACTCCGAGACCGATAAAGGCTAATTTCAAATCATTCATATCTTTAGTTGTTTGTGTGCGGTTGTTCTCCTGCTTAGTGCCCTGAAGCAACTATTAACGGGCCATTTCTACTTAACCAGTTGAAGACATCATCAAGATTATGGAAGTTGTCTTATTCTAATCGTCAGAGTAGGCGGGGTTTGTTACCGAACCCCACCTCTCTGAAATGTAATTTTATCTATTTCATAGCGAGAGGAATGATATGCGAGTTCAATAGTAGTGTCGAGAATTGATTCTGGGGTATTTCC
>VXPI01000339.1 GCA_009839585.1 Gammaproteobacteria bacterium | reverse complement strand
TGTCCGCGCGGTACGAGAGCTGGCTCTGGAGGTCGCCGTGCCGGGTCAGTATCCGTTGCCGGTTGGGGTGCTTGCGTCTGGCATATGCTTCTGACAGCGGTGCCCAGGGCACGCCTTCCGGGCTCTTCTGGTCGCGGAACCGGTCACGGGTGGACCGAATCAGGTACTCGCCGATCTGCACGAACACCGGGCGCAGGTCTCGCCCGGCCCGTGCCAGGGCGCCGAGCCTGCGCCCGGCGGTTTCGATGCCTTCGACGTCGATGAGGATCCGCGTCATTGGGCAGTCTCCATCTCGAAATGCTTCATGCATTTCAGGATCCATGTCTGAAGGGCATCTCTTTCCCCTGCGTCAACGCTGAGATCCCATTTGTCCTTGACTTCCATGATTCTGGCGATGTACCAGCACCGGCTGTATTCCGGCATCCACTCCGCGGCGTCCCTGTCGGACTTCTGCCAGCGGTTGACCTTCGGGCTGGCCAGCGTCAGGTTGTCGAGGTCCCGGGCAAATGCCTTGCGTTCCTCCCTCGACCGTGCGCACATCCCGGAGTCGTGCGCCTCTGCGGCCGCCACGATGTGCTCGATGTCGGTTTCCCGGATCGATCCGAATTCCCGCATCTCGTACGGCCCGAATATCCCGCCCTGCCGGTTCACGATCTTCTGCTCGATGCTCGAAGGATAGTGGTAGTCCCTGCGGTCGTACTTCGAGCACCGGCGCTCCGGCTCCACCCGGAGTCCGAGGAACCCGTCACCGGTGATGCCCGCCAGGGCATTGTCGATCGGGTCGGCGCCGGCGATCCGGGATGACAGGTGAGTCAGCCACAGGGCGAGCGCCAAAACTGCCACAGCCACGAGCCATCTGTCACCGGGGGAAAGTCTTTTTTTCTTCATTGTTCAGTCTCTGATTGTCTGGCAGTTCCTTCGAGTCGTTCCCGGAAGACTTGCCTGTTGCCCAGGAAGTCCGGTTCCGGACCTCCTTCCATGAATGCGGTCATCTCGTCCCACATGTCCATTGCCCGCTTCTGGCGGGCGTGACTCTTCCGCACCTGTTCGTTCAGTGCCCGGATGTCCACCGGTTCTTGCGGCGGCGTGGTGTCGACATGTCTCGGCGGAGTCCAGTTCGCGTGATCGACGTCCTCCGGGGAAACCATCCTGCTGAACAGGTACGCCTCTCTCCGGTTCGTCAGCACGTCGATGATTTTCTCCGGCCGGACGCGGTTCTGCCTCGGGCACTTCTCGAACTCGCCCGATGCATCAACGAAAAGAACCTTTCCGAGATTCTGCCCCATCACCACCAGGTCGACACTGATGGACGTCCTCAAAAAAATGTTCGCCGGCAGGCGTACCACGGACTGGAGCCGGTGTGCCAGCGATGCGCGGATCTCCCGCTCCCGGCCGCCCCGGTACAGCGCTCCGGGGAACAGGATGAAGCATGCGATCCCGTCCTCGCGGAGATGGTGCAGCGAGTGCTGCACGAAGGCCCAGTCCGCCCGCTGGCGGGGAGCGAGGACGGGAAACCGGTCATCGGGACGGGGATCCCACTTCAGCGAGTACGGCGGATTCGACGCCACGGCATGAAACTTCCGGCCCCGGTGGCCGGGAGCCTCCAGCGTGTCGCCGACGGCAATGTCGATGTCCGGCACCTGTTCGCGGCACAGTGCCGCGGTCTCCGGATTGATCTCCTGGCCGAAGTACGAGCCTGCGTCAATCCCGGACAGCAGCGATCCCGCGCCGCAGGCCGGATCGTACACCGACTTCGGGCGGCCGATGGATGCGTGGATTACGGCATTCAGGATCAGCGGCACCTCGCGCGGCGTGTAGAACTCCCCGCGGGCGTTGGCCTCCTTCTGCACTCTCAGCACCCGGTGCTCGTATGCGGTGCCGGGGTCTTGCTCTTTCGCGGATATCATGGCATCATCCGTTCAGCCGACGGGTAGGCCGGGTAATTTGTCGTATCCCGGTAGATGGTAGGTCGCAATGCGACACACGTACTGCATCGAGGTTAACGTCTCGTCCTGTCGGCACCCTTTCCATCATTTCCGCAAATCCCCGATCAATTGCCGGTAGCGTTTCTGGTCTGACAGATTGGAAATATCCACATATCCTGCCGTCCGGAAGCTGTTGGTGATGCCCCTTTTCTTCTCCCACCAGTTCACCCAGAAGACCAGCTTGCCCAGGCGTCCGCCCCCGTCTGCGGACTCGAACACGTAGACCAGCCGGTTTCCTTTCTGCCTGTCCAGCAGCACGGCCTTCGGCTCGGCGACGATCTCCGGGACCCGCTCGATGTCGGCCTATGGTGATGAACAGGTGCAAAATATTGCGCCATAAACAATAGAGCATAAACCAGCTGATTATCAGGCAATCCGGAAGGCTGGCTCTCAAACCACGTCAGGACTTGAATGCTTCAAGTTCATCAGGAACACTCAGCCCAGAAACAAGTCACCACCTGCAAATTCCAGTTACTTGCTTCCAAATTCAAGCTTGCTGACCATCTGCTTTCGGGTCGATGATATCTTCCCGGTGCCGGATATCCGCTCGTCTGTGCTTGAAAATCGGCGGGAAATCTGGCGTAATGCTTTCCAGAACCCTGAAACAACCGAACTTCCCTGGAATACAGCATTCAAATCATGTTGGCACAATGAGGCAGTAGTCGAAACCCGGCAAGGCTTGGAACTGGCTTGCCCTGGAATCTTCCCGAGAAAATGTTGAGCGAAGAAGACGCATTAAACCAGCAGAATAGACCGTCTCCTGAATCGAGCGATCCATGCCATGACTCCGGTCTGGTTGCCTACGGTGGCGATCTCGATCCGGGTCGGCTGATCCAGGCCTATCGCATCGGTATCTTTCCCTGGTATAACGAGGCACCAATTCTGTGGTGGTCTCCCGACCCGCGATGCGTCATCTTCCCGGAGAAATTCAGAGCGTCCAGAAGTCTGCGCAAATCAATCCGAAAATACGCATACCGGTTCACAATCGACTATGCATTTGATCGGGTAATTCGAAGCTGTGCCAGACCCCATCTTGGCCCCGATGCAACCTGGATTCACGAGGAAATGGTTGGCGCATACACAAAACTACACAGGATGGGTTATGCACATTCGGTCGAAACCTGGATGGATCAGGAACTGGTAGGCGGGCTGTATGGACTCGCAATCGGCCGGATATTTTTCGGCGAGAGCATGTTCAGCATCAATACCGATGCATCAAAGGCAGCTCTTTCCCATCTCACCGAACAGCTGACCAGATTCAATTATGCCCTGATTGATTGTCAGGTTACTTCCGAACACCTCTTGCGCATGGGAGCCGAGGAGATATCGCGCAACCAATTCATGCGTATTCTCAAACAAGTCGACAAACCGCCAGCCCCGGGTCTCTGGGGCCGGGTGCCTGATTCGCTGGTACAAGGATCATGAAGTTTCAGGGAAGGCCGCCAAAGCTTTACATGTCAGCTCCGCATGGTTGTTCCTATCTGCCGGAGAAAACCGCATCCACCCTCATGCTTGAACCGGACTATCCGCTCAATGACTCCCAGTTTACGGTTCTCCTGAAGTCCGGTTATCGCCGTAGTGGCGATATTGTGTACAAACCGCATTGCCATGCCTGCAATGCCTGTGTTTCGGTGCGTATTCCTGTCTGGGAATACACCCCGAGCCGGGCCCAGAAGCGGTGCTACCGGAACAATCATGATGTGCAAACGAAAATCATGTCGCCCTGCTTTCGCAACGAGCATTTCGACCTGTTTTGCCGTTACCAGTCCTGGCGGCATTCCGGCGATACCATGGACCATAACAATCCGATTCGTTATCGGCAATTCATGATCGACTCCATCGTCAAGACCATCTTCATGGAGTTTCGGATTGATGATGATCTGGTGGCGTTATCGGTTTGTGATTTGCCTGATGAAGGAATATCTGCGGTGTATACGATTTTTGATCCCGCGCATGAAAAAAGAGGGTTGGGTACCTTCGCGATCATGAAGCAGATCGAGTACGCAAAAGAGCACAACCTTGAGTATGTGTATCTCGGCTACTGGATCAAGCAATGCCAGAAGATGAACTACAAGATACGCTTTAAACCTCTTGAGGGCTACATTGACAAGGAGTGGCAGAGCATCATTGGGCAGATGATGCCCTGAAAAAAATCAGGAGAATCAAAGCGAACTATTCGGCTTTGGGCAGTGCCTTGGTATCGGATGCCTGTTCGGAGTCCTTGGAATCGGCCTTGTCCCCTGTATCACGCGTTCCCATAAATCGACTGCAGAACAGGCCGGCCTCGAACAGCAGCCAGACCGGCAGTGCAAGCAGGGTTTGCGAGAATACATCGGGTGGGGTTAGCAGCATGCCGACGATGAACGCGCAGACGATGATATAGGGCCGCTTCTTCTTGAGGCTTTCAACAGAAGTGGCACCCATATAGATCATCAATATGGTGGCGATGGGTACCTCAAACGCAAATCCGAACGCAAAAAACAGCTTGATTGCAAAACTAAGATAGGCGTTGATGTCGGTCATCACTGCTACCCCTTCCGGCGCCACATTGGCAAAGAAAGTAAAGATGATTGGAAATACCACAAAATAGGCAAATGTGATGCCGAGGTAGAACAAGAAGCTGCTGGAGACGATCAATGGCATGATCAGGCGCTTTTCATTTTGATACAGACCCGGGGCCACGAATGCCCACATCTGGTATAGCAGGTAGGGTACAGCAATGGCAACGGCCGCTGCAAAGGCAAATTTGAACGGCACAAAAAACGGGCCATGCGGCTCGGTCGAGATCATGCTGTTGCCTTCAGGCAAGGCATTCATCAAGGGACTGGCCAGAAACTCGTAGAGCGGATTGGCGAATGGTACAAGACAGATAAAGACAATCAGAATCGCCAAAACACCCCGCAGTATGCGATCACGCAATTCAATCAGGTGTGACAGGAGTGTGCCTTCGGCTCCCGATACCTTCTCTTTCTTATCCTTGGGTTTGGAGTCGGCCACTTCACTTAATATTCAATCATGCCAATCAAGGAAATATCCGTTTACGGATGCTGGTTCAGGCATCATGCAGGTGCTTTTCCATGCAGGCCATTTTGCGATGCTTCCGCCGTTCCCGATGGATTGGGCTTCTCCTTGGCTGGTGAAGCCCTGGATTTGTCGTCAGCGGACTTTGCGGTTGTCTGGCCCCTGGCTTCCTTCGCTGCTGTGGGGGAAGGCTGGATTTTCTCGGTTTCTTCGACTGGTTCGTTGCCAACCGATTCAATCGTCTCTTTTAGCCCAGCGCCAGACTTTTCGGTTTCAACAACCGCCTCATCAGCGGTGCGTTTCAGTTCCCGGGCTGCCGAATCAATGTCATCCTTGAGTTCCTTGAGGTTATTGAGTTCGGCTTCATCCAGTTCTTTCTTGAAGTCGCGCTTCACATCATTAATCATGCGGCGCGCCTTACCAACCCATAACCCGATTGCCCGGGCTACACCGGGTAGTCGTTCAGGGCCAATTACGAGTAATGCGATGACGCTGATAAACGCCATCTCCCAGAAACCGATATCAAACATGGCCGCTTACCCAGCGTGATCAGCCCGCTTTTTTGGTTTCAGGGGATTCTTCTTTCTTCGCCTGTTGTGCGGTGGCGGTATCAGCAGATACTTCTTCTGTGCCTGTCTTGTTTTCGTTGTCCAATTCGGGGTTTTCTTCTTCCTTAACGGCCTTTTTGAACCCTTTTATGGCTCCGCCCAGGTCTCCACCGAAATTTCTCAGTTTCTTTGTACCGAAAATCAACAAAACGATTACCAGAATAATGATCAGTTGAACCGGACCGATTCCTCCAAAGCCCATAATTTGATCTCCGTCGGTTTATTTCATCTATAGTTGCGAATGGGAAAATTCATCAGTCTTGCCAGCAATCAAGAGACAGACGCGGACTTCAGAACCCCCAAGGTAATTGCGTATTGTAACGGCAAAACACCTGAAACTTCATCTGTAATCTGGTGTCCGTTATCTGGAGCTTGTTGTAGACCGCACCGGGGTTATTGGATATTTCCCCATCTTTGGTCCGCGTTCCTCCATCGTACTGTTGTGCAGGTGCCAGGACCAATCCAGCCCCGTTCCACCAGATGTTGTCGATAATGTCTTCAGTAATGTGGGAATCCCATTGGACTGCAATGGAATAACTGCCGGTCTTTTGTGCGACTGCTTTACAGTCTGATTTCTATCCCCTGTTGAGCCATGTACTGTTTGGCTTCGCGCACCGTATGTTCACCATAATGGAAAATACTCGCTGCCAGTACTGCATCGGCCCCTCCTTCAATCACGCCTTCGACGAGATGCTCCAGATTGCCAACCCCGCCTGAAGCGATCGCCGGAATCCCGGTCTGACTGGTAATGGTCCTCATTAAATCGAGGTCGAAGCCATTTTTTGTTCCGTCCCGGTCCATGCTGGTTACCAGCAGTTCTCCAGCACCGTACTGCTCCATCTTCCTTGCCCACTCAATCGCATCAATGCCGGTCGGGGTCCGCCCGCCATGGGTAAAAATCTCCCATTGTCCTGAGCCATCCGGTTTGGAATCGACTTGTTTGGCGTCAATTGCCACGACAATACACTGGTTGCCGAAATGCTGGCTGGCTTCACGAATGAAGTCAGGGTTATTGACCGCAGTGGTGTTGATTGACACCTTGTCGGCCCCGGCATTCAGCAAGCGAGAGATGTCTTCAAGTCTCCGGATTCCGCCGCCAACGGTCAGCGGAATGAATACCTGTTCGGCAACATCCTCAACGACATGAACAATCGTGTCGCGGTTGTCGGAGCTCGCGGTAATGTCGAGAAATGCGAGCTCGTCTGCACCTTCCTGATCATAGCGGGATGCGACTTGAACGGGGTCTCCTGCATCCCGCAAGTTGACAAAGCGGATGCCTTTGACAACCCGGCCCCGGTCGACATCCAGACAGGGAATAATCCGTTTGGCTAAAGACATGGGATCCCTGATTATGCGATGCGGTAACTGGCGGCCAGCTCGTCGGCAAGCGCCTGTGCGGCACTGAAATCCAGCGTGCCTTCATAAATTGCCCGGCCGGTAATCACCCCGACAATGCCGCTTTGGGAGCGTTCTGCAAGCAGGCGAATGTCATCCAGATTAGTAACGCCACCTGAAGCAATCACCGGAATGGTGATCGCTCCGGCCAAAGCAGCCGTTGCTGAAACGTTCACACCCTGAAGCATGCCGTCACGAGAAATGTCGGTATAGACAATCGAATCAACTCCAGCATGCTCAAAATTACGGGCAAGATCAATCGCACTGTGTTCGGAGATTTCCGACCAGCCTTCAATGGCCACCTTTCCATTATGGGCATCCAGCCCGACTATTACATGTCCCGGAAACTTGTTGCACAAATCATCAACCATTTGCGGTTCGCGAACGGCCTGTGTCCCGATAATCACATACTGAACCCCGGCCTGAATGTAGGCGGTTACGGTTTCTTCATTACGAATGCCGCCTCCGATCTGGACTGGCACTTCAGGATGGCTTTCGGTAATCCTGTGCACAATATCCGCATTGACGGGCTTTCCCTGGGATGCGCCATCCAGGTCCACGATATGAATGCGTCTGGCTCCTTGTTCGATCCAGCGCCCAGCCATGGTTGCCGGGTCATCCGAGTAGATGGTTTCCCGGTCCATGTCGCCCTGTTTGAGCCGCACACATTTCCCATCCTTGATGTCGATGGCGGGAATGATCAGCATTAGCAGGTTCCATTCCAGTTGATGAAATTCTTAAGCAGGGTCAGTCCGGCCCGCTGGCTTTTTTCGGGATGAAACTGGACGGCGAACAAATTATCCTGCGCGGCCGCCGAGGTGAAGGTGATCCCGTATTCGGTTTGTCCGGCGATCTGATCCGGGTCCTGACTATCGGCATAGTAGCTGTGCACAAAATAGAACCGCTCACCGTTACCAATGTCTTTCCACAGCGGGTGGGTTCTTGTGTGCCTGACACGGTTCCAGCCCATGTGCGGGATTTTTCGCATGTCCTGACCGACTCCTGTCCCAAAACCGGTTTCGGCTTCCGAAAAATGCCTGACGGTGCCGGATATCAGGTCAAAGCCCTTTTGTCCACCGTTTTCACTACTGTAGCGATACAGGGCCTGCAATCCCAGACATATGCCGAGCACGGGTTTATTGCCGAGTGCACTCACTACTGCCTGCCTCAGCTCGGAACCCGGTCCCAGTTGCTTCAGCCAGGTGCCTATTGCCCCCTGACCAGGCAGAATCACGTGATCCGCATCGGTGATTACCGATGGTTCGGCAGAAACATGGACCTCGGAGTTCGGGCTGACTGTATTGATTGCCTTGGTGACAGATCGAAGATTACCGGTCCCCAGGTCGACAACGACGACACGGCGCGACTGCATGTCGATGTCCGGGCTCAGAGCACACCCTTGGTTGAGGGTACTCCCGTGATTCGACTGTCAACAGCTACGGCAATTTTGAGAGCTCGACCAAAGGCCTTAAACAGGGTTTCGACAATATGGTGGGCATTCTTGCCGCGCAGACAGTCCATATGCATGGTGACCAGAGCATGGTTGCAGAAGCCCTGAAAGAATTCATGCACCAGTGCCACGGAGAATTTTCCAATCATGCGGTCCGGATACTCTACGTCACTCGTTAACAGTGGTCGTCCGGAGAAGTCGAGCACCACCCGGCTTAATGCTTCATCGAGCGGAACATAAGCATGACCGTAGCGGGTTATGCCCTTTTTATTCCCCAGTGCCTCGGCAACTGCCTGACCCAGTGTGATGCCAATGTCCTCGACAGTATGGTGATCATCAATATGCAAATCTCCCTGTGCAGAAATATCAAGGTCAATAATGCCATGACGGGCTACTTGCTCGAGCATGTGCTCCAGAAACGGAATGCCAGTGTCCAGGGAGCAGAGGCCGGTACCGTCCAGATTGACCTTCACCTCGATCAGTGTCTCATTGGTCTTTCTCGATATCTGTGATGTTCTTGCTGTCATTGTCCTAGATCAGGTAGCCAGGGATGAATTGGAGTGTATGCGAGTTTGTAAAAAAGAGGATCGCCTTGCCCGGGAGGATTTGACATGCCTACAGGACGCAGGCTGTCCTGTACTCCGCTTTACCGCACTTCCAGTCCGAATTGCAATCCGTCCTTCCGATTTTTTGTGCCTACACCTACATAATACCGGATAGTACCACGTCCACCGACTGTTTCAGCAATCAAGTCACGCATTATTCAACACGATGAGTACAGAAATACCATGGAAAGTCGGGAAATTGGTAGACTTGCCTTTCACCCTGAAATCTTCCAGAGCGACATGCACCGTCATGCGCCCGGCCCTATCCAGATTCATGTACCGAAAAGAGGGGGAAAACATGGTAGAGGCTCTCCTGTAACATGATCAACCAGCGAATCATTTTTGATTGCGTCCATAACGTTCGCGACGTTGCTGTTTTCGGGCAATTCGATCCTTCTCCGCTAACGACTGTTCAACACTTTCCAGCCACTTCACACACCAATCCATCATTTCGCTGTCAGAAATGCGCGAAACAACCTGGCCGAATTCAAGACAACATTGCTCAACAGGACTCAGAACACTCAAGGATCTGTCATCTGAGTTGTCGAATATTTCCAACTGATCAAACAGGTCAACTGTTCGACGCAAATTCGACAATGAGTATTTATAGCGTTCAGGAATAATTTTTGGGTCAACATAGTGTCCTGTATTCTCCTGAACGCGACGCGCCACCCTTTCAATATTGATCTCGGGCGACCTTGTGCCCATATAGATGCCCTCGATCCGATAATCCGCCTGTTTTGCCTGGGCAACGCGTTCTCGACCCGGGCGACCGGAATAGGTGCTCTCTATTCCATAACTCACCCTGTCAAGAATTGCCTGGTCAACTTCTGCATTGATAATTTCAGCAGTTCTTTTCCGGGCATCCATGCTATTCCAGTCACCGATTCCGCCTGCCACCGAATCCTGGTCAAAATAACGCTCCGGCAACATGTCGTAATTCGCCCTTTTCCATGCACTTTTTCCGGCACCATTACAGCCCATTACGATGGTGAATACGGGGCGATTGTCAAGTTGATCGGCCATGAATAATTTGCGGTATTGATCAGGAATGCCTGGTCCGGATCATGAGGGCTACCATTTTGAAGAAACCAGATGATGTCCCACCAGCAGTGAAACTGAAACATACAAGGCACCAAATCGCGCAAATAAATGGCTATACTCTCGAACCATCATTATACATATTCCAGTCAAGCATAAAATCGTATTGATCTCCCTAATCCTTAAATAGAGTGCCCGCATCATGCCCAAGGCATTATGTACCATGGGCTTCAATGCCGGATCCGGAATCATCCACCGGGTGAAACGCCAGCCCCCCGAAAACCACTCCATGCAGGGCGCTGGAGCACTTTCACGTTTGCCATTTATGGATTAGGGGATCTTTTCAGTGTAGCCTGTCAACGAATGGCCTAATGATTTGCCTGATCCCTTTCCGCAACTTCTGAATCATGAAATAGTCCTCAATCCATAGCATTAGCGGCAACTTCTGGATATGCTGCCATTTCATCTGGCGTACTCAGATTTTCGGGCAGCATCGTAGGTGAGACGAGGAGGCCTGGCTATGATATTCATCTGCAGGCATTGTGCGAGACAGTTTACCTTTCGATGTCCATGTCCCAAGTGCGTTTGCTTCCTCCAACCAGGTGCAGTGAGGAGTCCAGTACATTTCACTGGACGGTCTCTCACTGAAACTCAAGCGTGAGAATTCCCCCTGGCTACTCGTTGATACATGCCTGTGTCACTGATCTCTCTTGCGGCAAAATCCATCAGACTCCTCCTACTGCCGGGCATGGGACAGGTGTCCAGTTCCATTAGCAGCCTCAACAACTCCGGTCGAGAGACTTTCCTGTCGCTGAAGTAGTTTTTCAGATCCAGATGGCTCATTTCCATCAGTTCTTCGGTTGTCTTGTCGATTCTACAAACACTCCCATTGACAAGATCGACTATGATTTCACTCCGTCTTGATTGCCTGTCAACAGCAAGCCCTTGACGACCTGCCAATTCACTTAGCTGCGAAACCGTGATATTACTAGCTTCCAGGCCGGCAATCGCTCCTTTGCGTCCAAGCCATTCGATCAGTTTTTCAATCTTGATATCCTTCATGGGCACTTCTCCAGAAATTCGTGGGTCAGGCGGCGAAATTGCTTGGACTGCCTGGTTGCGTTATTCCCTGTCACATCGTATACCGGACTCCTATCCAAAAGCGCATTTCTCAAGCCGTCGCCTTCGGTAACATATGTTTCGAATATCTCTCCTGTTTGCCGTAATCGATTTTGTTCCACATACTCCATGTGGATCAATCTACCTCTCCATTCCCGCGCCATCATCCCCATGGAACCGGCAAATTTCGTATCGGAATGTTGGAATTCATCCTCCATACTCTTCCGAATGAGCCCTACGTCCGCGTTTACAATGTCGATTTCAGCGATAACGGTTGCAACCCCAATTGACGACTGGCGATCATACTTCACCGGTGAAACGCAATAGTCCGATGAATAGATTACCGAGCGCAATACATCCGATACCTCGGGATGACTATCAATCAAGATATAGTCATAATTCTCTTTCAAGTGGTCCAAAGTATACCTGATCACTTGAAGATGCTTCAGCAATGACTTGTTGTTTTCCCGTATGCTTTGGGTGCTTGGGAGTTTGTCTGCCGTGACTGTGGACAGGCGGGGATCGGATACGATTACATCGATACTGTTATTCCAGGTTTGATAACCAACAATGGGGGAACGATCTCCTGCGCTGTAGAGTTCCTGGGATTTGTGATACAGGGTCGTACCGGACATCTCGCCGGAACGAAATTTTTCAATCAATTCGGGGAAGAACCTCCCTGTGATCCCGCCTCGTTGGTAGTCGGTGTCGACCACCAATACACGTTGATCATGGTACCGATACAGTGCAATGGCAATGTGATAACAGGCTGTAGTCTTGCCCGTTCATCCCTTTTCACTGATGAAGCCAACAATTTTTGCCATATTTTCAGTCAATTTGCATGCAAGATTCTGATGATGGACAATCTACCAAGGATTCAAGACTGCCAGCCCCTCTTTTCGGTTCCATATTATATCAGATGCCAGGTTGAAGTAGCACACACTATCCGGTCTGCACAAAATCTGTATACCGCAAAAATTATTTTGGTTTACAATGTGCCACCTTATGAGCGGTCAATGATCTGCCTTTGATACGTAATCGATGATTCACTAATGGGCCATCTTCCTGCAATTTTCCTTTACTGTTTGCTTTTGAAGACATTAATATTCTGGATTTCCAAGATCGAGTAATGTGGGTATTTCCCGATTGATCGACTTTGTGTATTCAGGTAGAAACAAACCATGAGAAATAGTGTTCTGGATATTTTGAGATATCTGTTTGAAGGAAGCCATGGGGCTGGTATTGAGGCGACCATGGACGAACAGCAGGGAGTAGTAGACCAGCTACAGGAGATGGGGTTCGACGAGTATTCGATTGACCGGGCTTTCGACTGGATACAGAACCTGTCTTTTCTTGGCGAATCCGGCGGTGGAGATGCGACCAGTGCACGGTATGGTATCCGATATTATACCAGCGAAGAGACCCAGCATTTGCCCGCCAGAATTCGGGGCTATATCATGGGTCTTGAGCAAGCCGGTATACTGAATACGGTTTCCCGGGAAATGGTCATCAATCAGTTGATGTTTCTGGAACCGGAATCGATGGATCTGGATTCGGTCAAGTGGGTAACCCTGGTGGTTTTGGATAATTATCCAGCAGGGCTTGGCTTGACACTGCCAGAAGAGAGCATGGTAGTAGAAGGAACATACCGCAACATGCATTGATACATTGGGGGATTCATGCCCGGCCCCATACCTGACTGACGAATAACCACTTGAAACGTATATGAGCAGCCCGTTGATCATCGTTGAATCTCCGGCAAAAGCCAAGTCGATGACACGTTATCTTGGTGGCGGGTTTAAAGCCTTGGCTTCCTACGGCCATGTTAGACAACTACTGGGCAAGGATGGAGCGGTCAACCCTGAACAGGACTTTGACATGCGCTTTGAGGTGATCGACAAAAACAAAAAGCATGTCGATGCAATTGTCAGGGAGATGAAAAAGTCGGATGCGTTGTATCTTGCGACTGACCCCGACCGAGAGGGTGAAGCAATTTCCTGGCACCTGCTTGAACTGCTCAAGGAAAAAAAGGCCATTGGCTCCAAGCCAGTCTACCGGGTGGAATTTTTCGAGATTACGCCGTCTGCCATTCAGGAGGCGGTAGAGAACCCTCGAGATATCTCTGGCAATCTGGTGGATGCGCAACTTGCCCGCTCAGCGCTTGACCACCTTGTCGGATTTAACCTCTCACCGTTACTGTGGAAAAAAATCCGTACGGGTCTTTCGGCAGGACGGGTTCAAAGCCCCGCACTTCGCATGATTTGCGAGCGGGAGCAGGAAATTGATGCATTTGAACCCCGGGAGTACTGGACTATCGATGCAGATGTATCTCAGTCCGGTCACAAGTTCACGGCAAGGCTCAGTGTTTATGCGGGTGAGAAAGTACAGAAATTTTCCATTACCGAAGAAGGCCAGGCAAAGCTTGTCCGAAAGACACTCAAGGAGGCAGCCGATGGAAAACTGGATGTACTGGATGTGGTTCACAAACAGAAAAAGCGCAACCCAGCTCCTCCTTTCACTACCTCTACCCTGCAGCAGGAAGCGTCTAGAAAGCTCCGGTTCACAACACGGAAAACCATGCAGGTTGCCCAGCAACTGTATGAAGGGGTTGATGTAAACGGTGAGTCAATTGGCCTGATTACATACATGCGTACCGACTCGGTTTCCCTGGCCTCAACGGCAATCGGGGAAATTCGCAAGGCGATCAGCGAACGATACGGTGCCGAGATGCTGCCGAAAGCGCCACGCCATTTCTCGAACAAGACACGCAATGCGCAGGAAGCCCATGAGGGCATTCGACCGACATCCGCAATGCGTTTTCCGAGAAATCTAAGGCGTGCCCTGTCCGAAGACCAGCACAAACTCTATCAGTTGATCTGGAACCGTACCGTAGCGAGTCAAATGACGCATGCTCTCATCAATACCACAACTGCCGATCTGGGAGTCGGTCCGGCAGATGCAATCGGTAGCGAAGGTTCGGACGTGTCCATTGCGCAGACCGCTGGAACACGGCAACCAGCGGGGATATTCCGGGCAAGCGGATCAGCCATCCTCAACCCGGGCTTCATGTCGGTTTATCTGGAAGACCAGGATGACGTGCCGGATTCGGACAGGAAAGAGGTGCTTTTGCCAAATCTTGAAAAGGGCATGCGGATTGACTTGCTTGAAATCAAGGCCGAGCAGCATTTCACTGAACCACCGCCCCGTTTTAATGAAGCCAGTCTGGTCAAGACGCTGGAAAGTCATGGCATTGGAAGGCCATCGACCTACGCATCAATAATCAGCACCCTGCAAAATCGAGGGTATGCGGAACTGGATGCCCGACGGTTCAAGCCGACCGATACTGGCAAGATCGTCAACAAGTTTCTTTCCGAGCACTTTACGCGTTATGTGGACTATGAATTCACAGCCGAAATGGAGAGCGAACTCGATGCAATATCCCGTGGAGAGAAAAAATGGAAGGAGTTCATGAAGCATTTCTGGATGGATTTTTCAAAGCAGGTGATGGAAAAAGACGAAACCCTGACGCGAGCCGATGTCAATCAGGCCAGAGCACTGGGAGATGACCCAAAAACCGGCAAGCCGGTTTCGGTTCGTCTGGGTCGCTATGGCCCCTATGCACAGATCGGATCTCGAGACGATCAGGATCCTCCACGGTTTGCGAGCCTGCTTCCCGGACAGCAGCTTGACGCAATCACGCTTGATGAAGCACTGGCGCTTTTTGCATTCCCGCGGCAGCTTGGGCAGAGTCATGAAGGAGAAAACGTAACGGTCAATATGGGACGTTATGGTCCTTATGTGAAGTGCGGCAAGGTTAACGCCTCGCTGAAGAAGGATCAGGACCCCGGCACCATCGATCTGCAGGCGGCCCTTGAACTGATTATCGAAAAAAGGGAATTTGAGGCCAATCGCCTGATCAAGGAGTTTGCAGAACAGGGAATCCAGGTGTTAAATGGCCGATATGGCCCGTATGTGACTGATGGGAAAAAGAATGTGACATTGCCCAAGACCATGAAAGAGCCTGGATCAATCACTCTTGAAGAATGCCTCGAATTAATCAGGAACGCGAAACCCAAACCAGCCAGCCGGCGGACTACCCGTTCCAGAAAGTAACCGCTGCTGTCCGTTTCAGGTTGTATGCGTGCCTGAAAACTACTGTTATGGAAGTTCACTGGTGCCCCATAACAGCGGACAAAATACGACTGGGGACGAGTGAACGCATTGCCTGAACGTTTTTCCGAACGGTGCCTGTCGATTGACCTGGAAGTCCATCCTAAAACCAGAAAAATCCTCTCCATTGGTGCCTATCGCCAGGAACCGGAATCGACTCTATACCTGGCCGACAAGCAGGTCCGCTCCGGTATAGGCAAACTCGATCTTTTTGCAAGTGGAACTGAATTTCTTCTGGGCCACAACCTGCTCCTTTTTGATCGTGCACACCTTCAGGCCATCGCACCAAATCTTGAACTCTTGCAACATCCTTGTATCGACACTCTTTGGCTAAATCCTCTCGCCTTCCCCAAAAACCCCTATCACAAACTGGTTAAGCATTACCAAGATCCCTCAATTCTTGGCGACCAGCGAAACAATCCTGAACAGGATGCCCAGCTAACAGTCCAGGTCCTGTGCGATCAGCAACAGGCCTTCCAGAACGATACTGAAAAAGATTTGCTTGATATTTTTCACGGGTTGACTGCTTCTGGAACTGGTACAACAGGGTTTGATGCATTTTTTGAGTTTGTACGGAAAGACACAAGGCCTTCTGTTGAATCAACTAGGCGCAAGAT